>CBDUQU010000007.1:0-40631 GCA_965369445.1 uncultured bacterium
TCTATTATCGTTCGTTTTCGGGCGGAAGTTTACCTCTTCCTATAAAAGGCAGCATCGCAATATCGATGGGACGACCCGGAGATGCCAGCCTGGGTCCCAGGGGAGTCAGGGCACGAGTCCCGCCCCGCCTATTACCCGGCTTCCAACGAGGCGTATATGCCAGGTGTGCAATCTCTGAACGTTTGGCGGTCAGCACGCTGCGGTGTTTTGTGCTTGATAACGAGTTTTTCTTGCGTATATTAGAATTATGATAAGAAGATCTCTTTTGACCATAGGGCTTTTGCTCACCTTGTTTGCTCCGGCGTACGGTGCGAAATATGCCGGAGAGTTCCTTAGCCTGGGGGTAGGGGGTAGGGCTTTAGGGATGGGCGGGGCTTTTGTGGGGGTGGCCGATGACGTGACCGCCTCCTTCTGGAATCCAGCCGGGTTGGCTCAACTGAACCGAAAAGAGCTCTGCCTGATGCACGCGGAGACCTTTGGATCACTCTTAAACCAGGATTTCGTCGCCTTTGCCCTTCCTCTGATGCAGGAGAATCGTAGGTCCGCTCTGGCATTCAGCCTCCAGCGCCTGGGGGGCGGTGGGGTGAAGATACCCGAAAAAATCGATACCAACCTGGTGGTGTTGCTGAGGGAAGAAAGCCATGCCGACTACGCGTTGTTCTTTTCCTATTCCCACCAGATGCGTCCGGGGTTCTTCTGGGGAGCGAATCTGAAGCTGATCTACCGGGACGTGGTCACCACTTCTGCTTTCGGAATCGGAGGGGACCTGGCATTTTTGGCAAAACCTTATTCATTTCTTTCCCTGGGCGTAAATCTGATGGATCTAACCTCCAGCCTTCTGTTCTACGACAACGGCACCACCGAGACCATCAATCCCACCACCAAGCTGGGACTGGCGCTCAACCGAAGCTTTAAGGATTTCTATCTGGTTTTGGCCACGGATGCCGACGTGCGGTATGAGGGTCGAAAATCCGCCGCCCAATTCTGGGTGGGAAACCTCTCTGCGGATATGCACTACGGACTGGAGGTATCATACCGGGGAAAGGTGGCCGGCAGGTTGGGTTTCGACCAGGGAGATTTCACCGCGGGGGCAGGCTTGTGGATTAATCAGCTCGGCCTTGACATAGCCTTTCTTTCGCACGACGAACTGGATAACACCTATCGCATCTCGCTTCTGTTGAAGCTTTGATGCGGGCACCAGGGAGGTTTCCCAAAACAGAACCCAGCTTGAGACCGTGATCTCCAGCAGAAAGGTAAGAGAAGAGATTGCCTGCGTGCCGAAAAAAGGTTTTGTCCCATACGTGTTCATGTTTCATGTCAATCCCGCTTATGCCGGCCCTGACGGCAAGGGTTGGACCAACTGAACCAGAGAGAAACCGGTTGAACTGATCAGGCTTGAGAGAAAAATCCAAAACGATGGATTCCTGATATTATCGAATCAAGAGGTAGAAACGAAAATGAGAAAGCTCTGCGTCCCCTTTGGTTTTTTTGCCCTACTTTTTGTCATGTGGAATGGCCTGTGCACGGGTGCGCCCCCCAGGAGGGAGATTTCGCGCGATGAGGTTCTGGCCCGGGTGAACGATGAAATCATCACCGTGGGAAGGTTCCACGATTACCTAAAAAACCAAAAGATGACCTCCACTGACCCGGACGAGGATGAGAAGAAAAAAGGAGATTGGCTTGGGAAGCTGATTCGCCAAATCAGGATCGAGCAAAGAGCAGCCGGGATGGACTTAGAGCCCAACTCCCGCTTTACCCGGGACAGGGACGATCATATGCGGGATTTTGTCCTGGAGTACATGTATCGGAAGGAGATCGTGGAGAAAATCGAGGTGACCGACCAGGAGGTAGAGAACCATTACCAGCAGTATCTGGATGAAGACTTCCTGATCCCGGAGGAGGTGGAGGTAAGAGACCTTCTGATCCGGGTGCACGCCGATTCGACCCGGAAGGATTACCGCAAGAGGCTGAAGAAGGCGGAAAAGGAGGCAAAGAAAAAGATAAAGGAACTTCACAGAAAAGCCAGGGCCGGGGAGGACTTTGCCGAATTATGCAGGCAACATTCTCAGGCAGGGGCGCCCAGCAGGAGCGGAAAGTTAGGGTTCATCAAAAGAGGACAGATGTCCCCCCCATTCGATTCCGCTGCATTCTCACTAAGCGAGATAGGAGAGATATCCGAACCGGTGAGAGACGTCCGGGGATACCACCTGATCCAGCTTCTGGACAGGAAAGAGAAAAGCTACCAGGAACTGGATTCCACGCTCTTCGAGGGAATAAGAGGGTACCTGGAAAGGGAGAAGACGGAAGGGGCCAAGAACCACTTCATCGACTCCCTGAAGAATGAGGTCGGGATTGCCTACAACCTAAATATCTTGAAGGATGAGGAGTCCTCTTTTGACAGCAGTATGTGGGTGATGACCTACTGTGAGGAGGAGACCATCAGGTTTATCGAATACGAGCGATTCCTGCCCGGGTACAAATTCGACCTGGGACTGGATAGCTTGACGGTGGAGGAGAAAAAGGGGATGTTGTTCAATCACATGGCCCTGCATATCATCCTGGAGAAGGAGGCCAGAAAGAGGGGATATGCGGATCTGCTGGAATACAGAGCAGAGGAAAGAGCGTTCACCTTAGAACGGGCCAAGAGCCAGGTGATTGCCGAGCGGGTGAAAAGAGATTTTCCTCCACCCGGCATGGAGGAGATGGAAGCATATTACCAGGCCCACAAGATAGACTTCCCGGCGTTGGGGATGCCGGTTCACGTCTATCATATAGTCTTTGACGAGCCTCAGGAGGCAGCGGCGGTTCTCGATTCTATAGAGCAAGGAGCAGATTTTGAAAGGATGGCAAGGAAATACTTCCCCGGTGAGCCGGAGATCAAGGACGTGGCTTATGATCTGGGCTTCATCACCAAGGGAGAGATGCCGGACGAGTTCTACGCCGCTGCCCTGAGCCTGCAGGAGGGGGAGGTGAGCCAGCCGGTGAAGACTAAATGGGGTTATCACCTCATTAAGGTGGTGGAGAAAAAAGAAGAAGAGGCAACGGCGTTTTCCGACATAATCCCCCGGATCAAGGGAGCCATCAACCTGGCCAAGGGGAGGAAACACATCGTTGATTGGGAAAAGAACTTGATTGAAGAGGCGGAGGTGTGGATCGATGAAGAGCTTTTGAAGAAAGTTAAACTCCCCAAACCGGAAGGTTGATCGGAATCGGTTTGGGTTCACTTATGATGCGAGAACCCACTTTTTGCAAAACTAGCAGGCGGATTTGGAGATCTCATTCTACAACGAGTTTAGAAGGAAAGCGATCCATCTTTTTGCGCTTACTATCCCCATTGGTTACTTCTTGCTACCCAAGACCCCCTCTCTCTTGATCCTCAGCCCATTCGTGGCGGGAGCCATCATGATAGACATAGTGCGATTGAGGAAGCTTCCCCTGCACGGCTTCCTAAACCGACTGCTGGGATCGATCCTGCGGGATCACGAAGAAGAAGATTTCGCCGGTGCCAGCTATATCCTCTCCGCCTCTTTTTTGAGCATCCTCCTTTTCCACAAGAGCGTGGCCATGGCGGCCATCTCTTTTATCATCCTGGGTGATATCGCTGCTGCCCTGATAGGAAGAAGATTCGGGAAGACCAAAATCCCCTGGAGCCTGACCAAAGTCAATCCCTTTGGGAATGACCGAAAGTCTCTGGAGGGAAGCCTGTCCTGTCTTCTCATGTGCCTGGTGGTGGCAGTGGTAGTGCCCCAACTTCCCCAAGTGCAACAACTTCCCCTGTGGATTTTTATAGTCGGAGCGGTGACGGCGACGGTGGCGGAGGGAATCAGTCTCCCCATCAATGACAACTTCTCCGTCCCCTTATTAAGCGGACTCTGCATGGAACTTCTGCGGCGGATGTGAGGGTCTGATTTCCTTGAGCCGCAGCATCCTCTACCCGGCCTACTCAAGTTCCAAGAGTCAAAAAAAGCGTTTGCTAATCCGCCACCTTTCGGAACCTCAATCGTCATCTGAGATTTTGTATCCAGCAGGTCGCTTTGGCGACTGACATCTCGCCGGGACGCCGTTCAGCTTTGTGCTGTTTCGCCGCCAGTGCCATTCCTCAAAAACAGTCATGTTAAATTCCTCCGGGGGTGGTCAAATGCGATTTTTGGCCGAGGTGTAACAAAATGACACATGTGTAACAGGAACGTTACGGGGCCTTTCCGATGGCATAGTTGCAACATGCGACTAACTAAAGACTTAATCAGTGTAACGTGTTTGTTACAGAACTTCGGGCATCGGCTGCTCCCTATTTAAGCGGGAACCGGAAGTACCTTGAAAACAAAGGGGTTCGGAGACAGGCAGGTAAAGCGAGAGGAATTGGCACGGCTTTTGCTTTTCGATAATCACGACAGATTGTGACAGCAGGTGTAACAAAGTTATGACAAGGGATTCGTTATCCGGCGAGGCGACAGGCAAAGATGACCTTAAAGGAGTTGCAGGATCAGATTCTGGAGGCTGCACTTGAAGTCCACAAGAACATGGGTCTGGGTTTTCAGGAATCAGCATACAGCCAAGCCCTGGCGGTGGAACTGGACCTCAGAAAAATCGATTACGAGAGAAAGAAAAACATCAAACTATCATACAAAGGAAGTGTGGCAGGCGAGTACACCTTAGAGTTTGTGGTCAGCGGGAAAATCATTGCCACGGTGAAAGCGGATGAGCCGGTGAGTGATGCAGATGAATCCAAGATGCGGAGCTTTCTCAAAGCCACCAAGCTGCCTTTAGGAATGATACTGGATTTCGGAAAGGAGACTTTGGAGATAAAGACCGTGACAAGGTAGAAGTAAGGGCACACCTCAAAAGTCAACCTCAAAAAAACCGGAAGGAGGTGAAGCAAGTGCCAGCGAAGAAGAAAGCGACTAAGAAGAAGGTTGCTAAGAAGAAACCCGCTAAGAAGAAAGTCACCAAGAAGAAAGTCACCAAGAAAAAGGTCACCAAGAAAAAGGTCACCAAGAAGAAACCCGCTAAGAAAAAGAAAAAGTAGACATCTTAGCACTGAGTCTTAGTTAAAAAACCCTGCCATGGAAGGCAGGGTTTTTTAACCTGATGATCTCTCAGAGGACCTTCATACTTGGTTTGATCTCATGTTCCAGGAATTGATCCTTATATCCATGTTCGGCGGGCTGGTTGCCCTGGATAAGACCGAGGCGTTTCAGTCCATGTTCTCCCAGCCGCTTGTGGCCGGTCCCATAGTCGGTCTCCTGCTCAACGATCTGCCCGGCGGGATTTTCGTCGGCATCCTGTTTCAATTAGTCTACCTTTGGGTCATGCCGATCGGGGCGCCCACCTTTCCCGATCCGGCAGTTGGGACAGTGGTGGGTTCCGCCGGTTTCATCATTCTGAGAGGCTCGTTTCCGGACAGTCCCAATCTAATCCTTCTTTTCGTTCTTGTATTCGTCATCCCCTTCAGCCTGTTTGCCGGATGGGCTCTGATAAAGCAGAGGCAGCTTAACGCTAAGCTTTTGACGAAGGCTGACCTTTATGCGGAAGCAGGCAAGATCGAAGGATTTGGCTGGCTTTTACTTTTGGGACTCTCCGGATCGTTCGTGAGGGGATTCCTTATCACCGCATCAGGCGTTCTGGCGATTTTCGTTTTGCTTGCCCCCCTGGTCAAAGCCTCAAGCTTCGCTCCGGAGGCTCTTTTTCAGAGGATAGAAATACCTGCGTGGGGAGTGGGAATGGGAACCATGATTTATCTTTTCGGAAGGAAGAAGAATTCCTTGTGGATGGCCGGGGGAGCACTACTGGGGATTCTCCTTCTCCTGCTCTAAAGGACTCATCATAATCGACCATGCCAGAAATATCGAGACTTAATCTTTTTCGATTGACCTTAAGGAGCTTCTTCGTCCAGACCGGGTGGAGTTATGACAGGATGATGGCCCTGGGCTTCGTGTGGATACTGAGCCCGGTGGCAAAGAGGCTCTGCTCCTCGGTAAAGGAGCGACGGGAATTCCTGAAAAGGCACTTAGACAGTTTCAACGCCAATCCGTATCTTGCAGGCTATGCTGTGGGAGCGGTGACAAGATTAGAGGAGACCAAAACAGCTCCGGAGCAGATCAGAAGATTCAAGGAATCGCTGCGTGGTCCCCTGGGAGCTTTGGGCGACAACTTAATCTGGCAGAATCTCAGACCGGCCTTGTTGATCCTGGGGCTGGTTCTGACCGGCAGGTATGGTCTTTACGGCGTATTGACCTTCTTTGTTCTCTTCAACTGCTATCAGATCTATATTCGCGCCCGGGGAGTGGCCAAGGGATATCAGTTGGGCTTGAAGGTATCTTCAGACTTAACCCGGGGACATCTGCAGAACGTGGCCAAATGGAGCGGTCGGATGGGAGCGGCCTTGTTCGGGTTTCTGTTTGTCTACAAATTGAGCCACCTGGGCATGCAACCGTTTCAACCGGATAAGGCCATTCTCCTGATCCTTTTTTCTCTTTTCTCCTTCTGGGGTTTCAAAAGAAATGCAAATCCCGGCCTGATCCTTCTCATCTCCCTTGCCTTTCTTATAGTAACAAATGCGGTGGCGGGGCTGATTTAACCCATCTGTTTAATCTTGTCCCAAGACCGTCTCGATGGAGCGCTCAACAAGAAGCGCTGAGATTACGTGCTACCGAAGAGCCGCATCAATCGTATTAAATGAATTGACGTGGCGGTCGATACTGAGAGTATATAACGGAGTGGTCCTTCAGTTAATTTTGTTCAACCGCGTACAACATCAATAGGTTTTCGGATATGACGATCAGGAGAAAATTCGAGAAGGCTTTCACCTGTTGTGGGATTGTCCGGGGTGGACTGTTTAAGCTCTGCATTATGGCGGCTACTATTTCCCTGTCAAGTTGCACCGAAAGGCCGGTTTTCCGGGAGGAGATTTTCTATCCCCAGATTAAGCAGCCGGCAGTGAGGGTTAAGCTTCTTGAAACCAAAGACAGCCAGGCGATAAGCTCCAATGGCTCGTTTCTTATCAGATGTCTCTCCAGGGAAGGCCGGCGGTCGACCTATCATGCCTCCGCCGAGATGCTGGTGAAACTTACCGACGGAGGATTGACCTTAAGCGAGAAGACCCAGGGGAAGCTGGAGACCGATCTTAAGAGAGTCTCATTTCTCCCGGGTGAGAATGCCACCCGGCTTCACCTGAACGGGAGGCCGTACCAGGGTGCGCTGGAAATAGCCCCAGGTGAGAACGACGGGTCGCTATTGGTGTTGAATTTAGTTCACGTGGAGGAGTATCTCAAAGGAGTCGTTCCGGCGGAGATCGGGAAACTCAGGCGGCAGGAGATGGAGGCGTTGAAAGCTCAGGCTGTCGCAGCCCGGACCTACTCGCTCTCCCGCCTGGGTCAGTATGCCGAGCGCGGATATGATCTGGAAGCAACGGTGGCTGACCAGGTCTATCAGGGCGCCAGAGGAGAGGACCCATTGGCAAGCCAGGCCGTGGACCTCACCCGGGGAGAGGTGCTGGTGAATGACGGGAAGTTGATTAGCGCGTATTATCACGCCAACTCCGGGGGAATGACAGAATACGTGGAAAAGGTGTGGGACGCACCGAAGGAGAGCTACCTAATTCCCGTGGATGACGAGGCCTTCTGTTCGTGGTCGGAGACTTTCGCCTGGAAAGAGAGCTGGACCAAAGAGGCATTGGAGGAGAACCTGACAAGATTCCTCGGCACCCGGGGAGGATGGTCAGAGGGAAAATTGGGAAATCTCCTGGATCTGCAGATAGCAAGCAGATCGCATTCAGGCAGGGTCGAAGTGTTGAAGGTAACCACCGACAGGGGAACCTTTCGAATCCGGGGTGACAGGATTCGATGGGCCTTACGGAAAGGCAACCGGAGCGGCTCGATTCTGCCCAGCACCTGCTTTGATCTTGTTATTGAAAGAGACGAAAACGAAGAAATCCGGCAGGTGAAAGCTGAGGGTAGGGGAAACGGACATGGGGTGGGAATGTGCCAGACCGGCGCCATCGGCATGGCGCGAAAAGGACACGCCTACCAGGATATCTTAAAGCTCTATTACTCAGACGCGCAGATGATCAAGTGCTATTGAAGAGCGTGCTCGGGGCGCAGAATAATACCTCCACACATTCTTACCACAAACTAACCGCGCAGGGTCGGAGCAGCCCTGCGGGCTCTGTCGGAGGGATGAATCCTTACAACGATGATGCCCACAAAAATCAGGCACGCGCCTGCGATTTGAAGAGCGCTTAAGGTCTCCCCGAATATCATGAAAGCCAGGATCGATGCCACCACCACCTCCCAGGTACAGGCGATTCCGGCCCGGCTCGCCTCGAGATATTTCAGTCCCCGGGTGTAAAGAGAATACCCCAGAAGAGTGGAAAAAAGCGCCAGGCAGAGAATCCATAACCAGGTTATCGTGGGGTAACTCACCGAGATGAGACTCCGGGTTCCTTTGATCAGCAGAAGAAAAAATCCTCCGAACCCCAACGCATACATGACCACGGTATAAGGACTGTATCTGCTTACTCCCTTTTTACCAAATATACTGTAAAGCCCCGCTCCCAAGCCCGCACCCAGTCCATATAGTATCCCCCTCATGTTGAGCTTGAACTGGGCCGGGTCGTACACCTGGATGACCAGAATGCATCCTAAGAAGGTCAGAAGTAAAGCTAAGATCTTGGCCCGGGTGAGCTTTTCGCCAAGGACCAGCGGGGAGAGGAGGATGACGAAAGCCGGGTAGGTGTAAAGCAATATGGTGGCTGTGGCGACCGTGGTGTATTTTATGGCATAGAAAAACAGAAGAAAACACAAACTCACGCTCAAAAGGCCGTAGATGGCGAAGAATGGAAAGTCTTTCTTTCTGATTCTCAGCCAGTCGGGATTGACGAAGACCGCGGTGATGAACAAAAGGAAAAAAGCGATCAATGCTCTCCAGCTAACCACAGTGAGCGGATCCGGCTCATGCTGGTAGATCAGACGGGCAAATATACCGATGGTTCCCAGACAAGTCGCACCCAGGATTACGAATAGATATCCTTTGGTCTCTTTTCTCATCTCTCCAGGTCACGCAAAAAAAAGCCTTTGAATTCTCTCACCTTCGCCGGAACGCAATGTGCTCCGGATTTTGAACAATATATAAAGCGCAGGCGCCGAAACAAGCCTTTTGTTATTGGGGGATGACCGGAGTGTGGCGCAAAACCCTGGCTACGCGGTATTGACGATCGCTTTCTCAACTCCTGACTTAATCTCTTTTTTCTTCATCGCTCCCACCCAGAGGAAGATCCTCAGGGTTATTGCGGTGTGCAAGGGATCACTCTCCTTTGACCAGTAGGGTCGAAAACCGCCGTCCTCTCTCTGGATTTCGATGATCCCCTCGAGTATCTTTTTGACTCTCTTGTCCCTGGCCCTGTATCCCGCGTCCGCACCCCTCTTTCCGGAGAAGAAGGATTGTCCGAGAAGATGGGTCAGATGATAAATCTCATTCTCCCGCTTCTCCCCCTTCAGGTGATAGAACCCTTGTTCCGCATTCTGCGCCATTAAATCGAGATGCTCTTCGAACAGGGCGATGCCCCGCTTGTACAGAGTATCTTCCCCGCCAAGCAGGTCTTTCATCAGAAACGTAATCTGGGCGCTCGAGTCCGGATCGATCTCCTCATCCTCCTCAACCGCCCCCCAGCCTCCCTCCGGGAGCTCCATTCTTCGCAGCCAGTTGATTGCTTTCTGGCAAGCTTTGGTGTTTTCCTGTCCCATTAGTCTTAAGAGATCAACCATGCCCGCGGTCAACCAGGTTACACCTTTCTGATTGGAGAGCTCGGTCATCTCCGGTGGTATGGTGAGCTTCGGGTTCTCCCGAAATCCGCCCTCCTGAGTCTGATGCTTGAGGAGAAACTTGATGCAGCTTGTAAGAGCCAGTCCGTCTTTCGGCATTTTGCATCTAAGCAGAAGATTAGCTGCTCTTTCCGTCTCCTTCATGCCGCTGTGCTTCGAATCGATCCCACTCGGAAAACCGCCGTCCTTTCTCTGATTTTTCAACACATTCAGAAGTAGTTCCTTCCCGATTACTGTGTTCCACAGGTCGACCATCTCAAGAACACAAAGCTTGGTGAAAGCATCGCTCTTTTCGAAAATGAATGGTACGGGATCATGTTTGAATTCCATTTTGTATTTTCTCCTTTTTCAAGAATCAAAAAGGGCAAATGGAGTGTTCGCCTTCCTTCGACTAGCTCAGGACGGTGAGCAAAGTCGAACCGTCAGGCGAACCGGGTTAGAGCTTTTCGCCAGCCCAAAAGCTCTGGGTCAAGCTAAAGCTTGACACTCCAAAAGAGCTTTCCTGATTTGACCTTTTTGAAGATGTCTGCTTAAGTTCTCGCTAACTTCGCCACGCTCTCGATATGATAGGTGTGGGGAAACATGTCCACCGGTTTAACGTTTTCCAGCTTGTAATCTTGCCGGCAGAACACCGTCAGATCTCTGGCCAGGGTAGTGGGGTTGCACGAGACGTAGACGATTGTTTGCGGCTTCATGCTCACGAGCGACTTGATCACGCGCGGATGCAAACCGGCTCTGGGTGGATCGATCACAACCAGATCGGGAATTGTTTTGTTCTGCTCAAAATCCCTGAGCACCACTTTAGCCTCACCCTGGATAAACTCACAGTTGCTCACCCCATTAAGCTCTGCATTCCTTCGGGCATTTTGCACCGCCTCCGTCAACGCTTCGATGCCAATTACCTTTTTCGCCGCCCGCGACAAGAACATGGAGATGGTTCCGTTACCGCAATACAGATCCAGAACCTCCTCGTCTCCCTGCAGGTCAGCGGCATCCAGTACGATCTGGTAGAGTTTCTCTGCCTGCCGGGGATTGGTCTGAAAGAAGGAATTGCTGGAGATCTCGAAGGTAAACTCACCCAACTTCTCGGTGATGATTCTTTCGCCGCCCAACAACTCCTCCTCGTCTCCCACCGCGATTTGAGCCAATCTCGAGTTTATGTTTCTCACTATGCTCTTGACAGTGGGAAAGTTCGAAAAAAGGCCGTCGCAGAAATCTTCGACCGGCGGAAAATCTCCTTTATACGTGACCAGGTTCACCATCGTGCTGTCGGTGTTCTTGCCCTCTTTTATCACCAGATACCTTAAGAGGCCCGACTGAGTCCTATGACTATATGCGGACAGATTCTTCTCCTTGGCGAATGTGCGAACAAAATCCAAGATTTCGTTGGCGGTCTTCGACTGCAGGAAACACTCCTTCAGATCAAAGACTAAATCGAATCTTTTACGGGGATGCAGCCCCAGGACAAGCTTTTTGTCTGGATGGGGCAAGAAGGCATACTCCATCTTGTTGCGATAGTAGAAGACGTCATCAGAGCCGAGGGCATCTTCTACGGGAGGATCGGTAAAGCCGCCGATCCTTTCCAAGCTGTCTTTGACATGCTTGGTTTTGAATCTCACCTGTTCCTCATATTTCAGATTCTGCCAGGTGCACCCGCCGCAGAACCCGAAATGTGAGCAGGCGGGCTTGGTCCTTAGCTCCGACTCTTTAACGATCTCCAGGAGCTTAGCCTCAGCGAAATTGGTCTTTTTCTTGGTGATCTCAGCCTTAACCACGTCCCCCGGAATTCCGCCATAAATCAGCACCACATACCCGTCCACCTTGGCCACGCTGGTTCCGCCGTAAGCCAAGTCCGATATCTCCAATTCGATTATGTCTTTTTTCCTTATGTTTACGGGCAATTCAATCCCTTTCGAGAAACATTCTGACAAATCAACATCTGTTAGGATACAACAACTCATAAGGTTTGTCAATGTTATACTCGCTGGACACTACGCGAGATTCAGGAGAAGGGAGGCCCAAGAAAGAGGGGGGCTGGGTGGCCGTCCCGCCTTTGGCGGGACGAGGGTAGGAGGGCCGGGGGCCGCAGGCTTGAGCCAGCAAGGGGAACTTCGTTATCTGATTTCCAAATGCATCAACTTCTAACTTCCTTCACAACCAGATGACTCTGCATTTCTTCACTTCCCTCAACCCATTTGCCATCCCAAGCGACTTCCACAACCACAGCGTTCGATTCAGTTGTATCTGAAACCGCTTTGAATTCAAATCGAGTTAGTTCATTTGGCGGCACTAAGTGGTTAAGGTTATTTGGAGTAGAGTATAACTGTAAGGAAAATCTATCTGAATCTTCCATCAGAAAACCAAATGTTGATAGTTCAGCCGGGCCAATTGTCAAATAAAGGGGCATTTGCAGTGGCCAACGCCAAGTGACTTGTGTAGGGCCGCTAAAGACCTTTTCAATCCAAGTATCATCCGGACCGCGTTTGAATACCCTTGTCAGAAGAACACGGACATTCTTTGCTGGGGATGATTTTCGATTGTTTGAGACTCTCAAGAGATAATACCTACCTTTTTTCCCTCCAGATGTTTTGTTCAGAACCCCTGTTGGATCATCCAGTCTAATGCGAAGCCTTGGTTTAACCCAAAACTGACGAATTCTTTCGCCCCAAATTGCAGCGATTACAACTAGAAATGAGGCAACGGCACCTGTCCCCAGGATTATCAAGCTATATTTCTCGAAATCAGTCACCTAAATCCTCTCGGACAACGGCAAGGCGCACCTGGCGCTGTGGAGCGCAGCGCAATACCCGCCCGTGTGCACGCTCCTGCTACGCAACAATGATCTTGCCAAAATCGCCCCAATTGACGGAATCCATAATTATTATCCCGTTTTCATCCATTTGATAAAATCGCTTGAATTGACCTTCCTCAACATCAGTAAATTCGTACACATATTCACTGAAGTGAGGCAAATTCGTATTTGCTTCTGTTCCAGATGCTTCTAGAATAATCTGTTTCATCTTGATCTGGTTTAATGAAGCGATATCTGCCGTGTCAAAGTCACCTGCTTTAGATATAGGTGAACCCTTATCAATCTTATGACTAAAGGTCCAACTTAGCTGCAATCGATTAATAGTCCTGGTCGAAAGTTTCAAAGTCGCCCAGTTCCTATAATAGCCTCCTTGTTTTGACTTGTAAACGCTCAACAGATGCGCAGATAATCTGACATTCATTAATGGTGAAAGGCCAATATTTGCAATCTTGAAACTAAGCCTTTGCCTTTTTTCACGAAAAACAACAGATGGATGAAATACTATTCTTGATCTATACCCCATTCGCTTCATCTTATCAAGGATTCTAATGGCGGCTGGCTCTAAAGCTTGTTGGAATTCTGATAAAGTACCGTATTTGCCATACTCAAACCTGAACGGATTTGTTCCTAACAGATCGGAAGGTAACTTCAACTTGGGTTTGCGAGGAATCAGCGGGAAAACTCTGTCGGACCCAAGGAAGCCAAGAAACAAACCGAGTTCGAACACTAAATTGTCACGCGGCGAGTCATATATACTATTCCTTGATTCGATTTTATCATCCGGCGTGAAAATCAGTACTGCAAAATCAAAACTCTTTGCTTCGAATAATTGACTTAATGTGCTCTCTAACGGATCTTCAAAATATCTTGTCCAAGGTACAAGGTCAAATTCTTCATGTTCAAGATTCGCGATTAACGCTCGAGTGTAATCCAGGCCTTCTACTGTGGAACCCACGAAAACCTTTGGATTTCTTTTCATCTCCGCCTCCAAATGTCAATGTCAGGTGCCTATGGATAACCTTCTTCTCTGTGGGATCCCGAACTAGGGATCCCCTTTTCTGCTTAAGCCTGGTGTTCAAAGGCTCGTAAGCTTCACCCGCCGTTCATTTCCCGTCGGTGGGGAACACGAACGGGAAGCGAGACCGAGCAAACCGTACTCACCGTCCGGTGTGCTTGAGAAAATCGAGGATATTGTATGCAAGACTGATGCGGTCTCTGATGATGACGCGCAGTTGATCGCTAACAGTACCTTGTACCTTGCGCTCAATCACTTCACGCAAACTATCTTCGTCAATTGTGAAGCCGTGATCTTTCCGGTACTGATTAACGAAGTCATACCAACGATTCATATCCGAATCGTGGTTCGTGTACCAAGTGTTTGGCCCCGCCCACGCATCTAGGGCTGCATCAGTATCAGGCTTTAATGGCATTATATCCTCCCGTGTGACTACAGTGTCTTGTTCTACATGAGACCGCACCTTCAGGGTTTCCTTCTGCCCGACGCTTCCGCCCTGCCCATAACTCTGCTGCTCCGGCAACCTGACGGCACTAGAGAATTAAGTACTACATATATTAATCCCGATCACCGTGAATGTCAAGCAGATTCTGGAGTTTTCTCGGTTGTAGCAGCCCCGTTCGTCGCACAACTCAAGCGTCTGTCACGAGCATTCTGTTCTTCATCCAATCACGCTCATTAGGGATTGTGTTTGAATGATGTTGGTCAGTTTGAATCCGGCCTTCCTGAGAAGCGCCCGAAACTCAGCCTCAGTGCGCTCAAGGCCATTTTCCGTTACCAACATGATGACATCGGAAATCTTTCCGGGGAAGGGCTTCTGTGCCTGTCGGGTCCCCTGACCCGACAGCACATTGCCGCCAGGTCGGGGGACCTGACGGAAACAAAAAACATTTCCTATTTATTGCGGGGCTCTTGGAATAAAAAACTAACGGCTTTCCCTCAGCTTCCATCGGATTGCCCTGGTGCGCTTCGAGGAACACTTGACCATGAATTCGTGCATCTGACGAAGCCACTCCAGCTTTTTCTTGGGTGGTATCTTCATGAATCTCAAGAGACGTTCTTCTTCGGTTTCCCATTCGAAGATCACAGCCTCTCCTTCGACGTTCTTATTTTCTTCAGTTCTCTGCTTGAGCCTTGCGTTCTTCACCCGTTTTTCACTTGAATACTACGGGAAGCGATGGAAAATCCCTCCACTGCGGCGATCAAGGACAAATCGATGCCCAATGAATTATGCAACCACAAAAGTCAACTATTTCTCGATGCGTCTGAGTTCGAGCGTTATGCCCTTTGGGTCGGGGCAGTGAATCGTTGCCACGCCTTTCTCTTTTTCCCAGCGGAAGTTGCCGCCACAGTGCAGACTTAGTACATACGGGAATATGGCATCCCAGGCCCCGGTACATATTCCGGCAGGGGTAGTTTCGCCGACTGTGAACACCTGCCCGATCTTATGAATATCGCCCTGACATTTTCCCCCCTTGACAGTAATTAGTACCGGCATTGACTAATACCTCCATCCTGATTATTATAAAGCATCCTGCTCCGCCTGGCTATCGATACGACGACATGGCCCTATTTGTTCTGGCCGGGGGGGATGGCGAAGAATCTTTATGACCCTTCAGGCAGTTGCAGAAAGACCTCTCCCGGGTTGATCTCTTCGGCTCCCTCGACGTCCCAGAGTGTGAATCCTAAACTCTGAAAGAGGTGAGCTGCTGCCTCATTTTCGCGTCGATGGCTGGTGGCAATCATCTCCACCCCGGGGTAGAGCTTGAGTCGGCGGATCACCTCGAGAGTGGCAGCCCGCCCGTATCCCTGCCGTTGATGCGCTCGGTCGATCATAAGCCGGAGAATGAAGCCGACGCCGCACGTAATCTCATACATGACAAAGCCCACCATGGGCGCCTTGGGCTTGGGGTGACCTAGTGCGGCCCGGTCATAAATCGCCAGCGGCACCAAGGTCGGATTGACCTTCGCCTCCGCCAGGGATTTGGCGTTGGTTGCGACGAGTTCGGTCTGCGAGTCGTCGACACGTAGATTGATACACTCCATGCAGGTGTCTGGCGTGACCTCGCGGAGATGGATTTCAGCCATACGATTCTCCCTCTTCAAGAACACTTAACCCTAAAGCAAAAGCGGCGCGGCCTGAGCGCATCCACCAGTTGCCAACTTAGATGGGCGATCTTATGGATATCCCCCTGACATTTTCCCCCCTTGACAGTTATGCGTACCGGCATGGACTAACACCTCCATCCTGATTATTGTCCAACTTATCGAGAAAAAACTGACTCCGAATGAATCGGGCAATCTCGAAGGGCGACCTTGCGCCACTGAGGATGACCCGAGGATGCTGCAATCACCGTTGGCCTTGTAGATAATTCAGCAATCCGCCCTTTTCGGCAATCTCCATCTCCAGGCCCGACGGCGGCTGACCCTTCAACGTTTTCTTGGTGGAGAGATTAGTTACCTTTCCTGTCCCCAGATCCACCTCGACTTTATCTCCGGTCTTCGCAATCTTAGAGATTCCCGCACATTCCATAAGCGGAAAAGCCAGATTAACCGCGTTGCGGTAGAATATGCGGCCAAAAGATTCCGCCACCACGCAGCTTACGCCGTTTTCCTGCAGGCAGACCACCGCATGCTCCCGCGAGGAGCCGCATCCGAAGTTTTTTCCGGTGACGACTATGTCGCCCGGCTTGACCTTCTTGGCGAAGTCCTCCAATCCCGGAACGAACTCCATGGCATGTTTTGCCATCTCCTTCGGGTCGGTTAGGGGGAGGTATTGCCCGTGATAGATCTGGTCGGTATCGATGTCATCACCAACTACCCAGGCTTTCCCTTTGAATTTCTTGGCCATACAACACTCCTTTTAATTTAGAAGTCACGACTTTGACGAAGTTAATACGAACGGGGGCAAAAGTCAACTTCCAAGAAGGATCGATTGTCCTCGGAGCTTGACTTTGTAGCCGCACCCTTCAGGGTGCGCAGAGGAGCCAATGACGGTGTCCCGCCAGAGGCGGGGCGGCTACTGTGACACCTCGTTTCCCGGTGGAGTGTCTGCCTTTAGGCAGACATGTCAGGCTGAAAGCCTGACACTCCAAAATCCTGTCAGCTACTGAATTACTCCCACTCGATGGTGGCGGGGGGTTTGGAGGAGACGTCATAGACTACCCGGTTGACGCCCTTCACCTCGTTTATAATCCGATTGGAGATATTGCCTAAGATTTCTGGCGGGATTTTAGCCCAGTCTGCGGTCATGCCATCGAGAGAGGTAACCGCTCGTAAGGCGATGACGTTTTCGTAAGTCCTCTCGTCCCCCATGACCCCAACAGTCTGAACCGGCAGAAGGACGCAGAAAGCCTGCCATATTCTGTCATACATATCCGTTTTCTTAAGCTCTGAGATGTAAATGTCGTCCGCTTCTCTTAAAACAGCGAGCTGTTCTCTGGTCACCTCTCCCAAGATTCTGACTGCCAGACCGGGGCCGGGAAAAGGATGCCGCCCGATCATGCTTTCCGGCAGGTTCAATTTTCTCCCCAGCTCTCTGACCTCATCTTTGAACAGTTCCCTTAAAGGCTCGATCAACTTTAGGTTCATCTGCTCCGGCAGGCCGCCCACATTATGATGGGACTTTATAGTAGCGGATGGTCCTTTAAAGGAGGTGCTTTCAATTACGTCGGGATATAACGTACCCTGAGCCAGAAACTCGACATCTTCGATCCTCTTTGCTTCGTCCTCGAATACTTCAATAAACGTTCGCCCGATAATCTTCCTTTTCTCCTCCGGGTCGACTACCCCTTTTAGCCCGCTCAAGAATCTCTCCGATGCATCGATTAGTTTCAGGTCTAAATCAAAATTGCTGAAGGCGGAGATCACCTCCCGGGCCTCGTCTTTTCTGAGCACGCCGTTGTCCACCAGGATGCAGTGGAGTTGCTTTCCAATAGCCTTGTTTATCAGAGCGGCGCAAACGGACGAATCCACCCCGCCGCTTAAGCCAAGGATTACCTGGCTGTCTTTGACTAAGTCTCTTATGCCGGAAACGGTGGTGTCGATGAACGATTCCGTAGTCCAGCTTCCCTCACACCGGCAGATTCCGAAAAGGTAATTCTGCAAAATTCGCATGCCCTCTTCCGTGTGAGCTACCTCCGGATGAAACTGGAGTCCAAAGATTTTCTTGTTCTTGTTACCTATGGCGGCAAAAGGAATGTTCTCCGTGTGGGCCAGAACCTCAAACTGCGGTGGTAAAGTAGAAAGATGATCCCCGTGGCTCATCCACACCGCGGTATTAGTCTTCACTTCTGAAAAGAGACTGTTCTCTTTGTCGATCTGAATAACGGCTTTCCCGTATTCCCTTCTTTGCGATCTCTCCATCTCTCCGCCGGACAACTTGCCGATAAGCTGCAGGCCGTAGCAGATTCCCAGGACCGGAACGCCCAGTTCGAAGACCCGCTTTTCACAGATGGGAGCATTCTGATCAAAGACGCTTGAGGGACCACCGGAGAGGACTATTCCTTTTAAGTTCCTGTGTCTGTACTCTTGTGGATCCCGGTTGAAGGGAAGTATCTCGCAGAACACCTTGTTCTCCCGGATGCGGCGCGCGATCAGCTGGGTGTACTGCGATCCGAAGTCAAGTACGATTATGGTCTCCTCATGCTTCATCTAATCTCTACGCCTTTTTTGATTTCAGCACCGTGTCCTTCAGCCAGTTTTCATCGTCCTTCTCTGGGTAATCAATGTTATAGTGAAGCCCACGGCTTTCTTTTCTTTTTAGAGCGCATGCTATGATCAGCCTAGCCACGGTGGCAATGTTCCTCAATTCGATCACATCGTAGGTGACCGGATTAACCTTGTAGAACTCGGTGATCTCGTCTAAAAGGATGACGATTCTCTTTTTGGCTTGCTCCAGACGGCGATTGGAGCGGACTATCCCCACGTAGTCCCACATGAATTTTTGTATCCAGTCCCGGTTATGGGCGATGATCACCCATTCCTGCTGATCAAACACGCCTTCCAGACTCCATGAGGGGATAGCCGGAAAGGAGAAATCCTTCATCGACGAGAGTTTCTCTTTTGCACTGCCGGCGGAAAAGTGAGCGAAAGCAACCGCTTCCAGAAGGGAATTGGATGCCAGCCGGTTTGCCCCGTGCATCCCGGTGCAAGCCACCTCGCCGCAAGCATAGAGGTTCTCTATTCCGGTTCGCCCCTCCGGGTCGGTAACCACTCCGCCGCAGATATAGTGAGCGGCGGGGACCACCGGAATCCAATCCTTGGTTATGTCCAGGCCCAGCGAGAGGCATTTTCCATAGATGTTGGGGAATCTCAGCTTGATGAATTTCTGATCCAGGTGGGTGACGTCCAGATAAACGCATGAGTCCCCTCGCTTCTTCAACTCGTAGTCGATGGCTCGCGCTACCACGTCGCGGGGGGCGAGTTCCTTGCGGGGATGATACCTCTCCATAAAGGCTTCACCCGATTTCAGCCGCAGGATGCCGCCCTCTCCTCTCACCGCCTCGGAAATCAGAAAGGATTTGCCCATCTGATGATAAAGGGCGGTGGGATGGAACTGGATGAACTCCAGATTGGCCACCTCTGCCCCGGCACGGTACGCCATGGCCAACCCATCGCCGGTGGCGATGGAGGGATTGGTGGTGTGAACGTACACCTTTCCCGCTCCACCACTTGCCAGTAAAGTCACCTTTGCCAGGCAGGTGGCGACCTGATTTTTATCCTTGTCCAGAACGTAAGCGCCCCAGCACTTGATTCTCTCCTCTGGTTTTCGCTGGTAACCTTTGAGATGGTGCTGGGTGATTAAGTCAATGGCAATATGATCTTCCAGTATCTTCACGTTTTTCTTGGCTTTGACTGCTCCCAGGAGGGAGTTTTCCACCTCTTTGCCGGTGAGATCGGCGGCATGCGCAACGCGGTTTTTGGAATGTCCGCCTTCTAAACCCAGGTCGAATTCCTCTTCCTTTCCTCTCTTTTTGCTGAAGCGCACCCCTATCTCCACCAGCTCCTCGATGCATCCCGGACCGGCTTCCACCACCTTTTTCACCACCTCCGGATTGCATAGACCGGCCCCTCCTTTTAACGTATCTTCAAGGTGAAGCTCGAAGGAATCATCCTTCGCCAGGACCGATGCAATGCCTCCCTGGGCGTAGTTGGTGTTGGATTCGGAATCCTCCTTCTTGGTGACTATAACCACCTCGCCGAGCTCAGAGGCTTGAAGAGCGAAGGAGAGACCGCCAATGCCCGATCCGATCACTAAAAAGTCGGTTTCTATCTCCATTTATACCTTCCCCTCAACTTTCTTTAAGAGTACTTCCTCTCCGCTGGTTACCTTCAAATCGATTCTTAGCACGTAAATGGGAACCCTCAGTTCATTTATCAAAGGTATACGCACCGAATCCTTCTCTGTGGTGATAATAAGGTCGACACCCAAGCTCTCTGCCTCCTGGCTCAATTCGAGGAGGTCTTTTTTCCCATAAGGGAAGTGATCTGAGAACTTTCGGTGCCTCAGGATCTGAATTTTGAGTTGAGTCAGAGTGTTTTCGAACGATAAAGGATTTCCGATGCCGGAAAAAGCTAACGCTCTCTTGTTTTCCACTTCATTGGTTCTGACCGGGGAGCCGTCCGACAGCCTTTCAATCGAGCGAATCTGGTAGACGGACTCCACTACTATAGCTTCTGGGTTATATCTCCTCAGTATCTTGATCAGTTCGTCTTTATCGGTGACCTGATCCGTTTTGGTCAGGACAAAAACGTCTGCCCTTTTTAGGGAGATCAAAGGTTCCCTCAGTATTCCGGCAGGGAGCAGTTTGCCGTTCCCAAAAGGATTGACTGAATCGATCACCATGATGTCTAAGTTTCTGAACAGCTTCAGGTGTTGAAACCCATCGTCTAATATCAGGAATTGCGTGCCATGTTTGTGAATAACATAGTTGCCAGAGGCACATCTGTTCTTGGTGACTATAATGGGGACATCTGAAAGCCTCTGTGCCAGAAGATAAGGTTCGTCTCCGGTATCATGCCAGTCGACTTGATGGCAGGTTGCCTGCGTCAATTCCACCATCTGTTTTTTCCCCCGTTTATAGCCTCTGGTGAGTATGGCTACCTTCTTTCCCTGAGCCCTGAGCTTTGCCGCCAGATAAATGACCAGAGGAGTCTTTCCGGTCCCCCCGACGGTGATGTTTCCTATGCTGATCACCCTGGCTTTCAGCTTCTCTTGCTTCCGCAGGCCGCGTTGGTAAAGAAGAAGCCTGGTGCTGCACCCCAATCGATAGAGCTGAGAGAAAAAAGAAAGAACCACCAGCGCCAGTGCGTGGAGAGACCCTTTCTTTTTCTTACAACCGGGTTGGAAAAAGTCCTTCATCTGCTCAGTCTTTGTTCAGAAGGGAGAAGATCAGATCCGCCGTCCTCCGAGAGACTCCCGTCTCCTTCTGAATGGCTTCTCTTGCATTTTTTCCCATTTCTATTCTTCTTGCATCGTCTGAAAGCAGGTTGAATAAACTGAGATAGAGTTCCTCATCGTCCTTGACTTGAATGCCGCCTCCGGATTCAATCAGAATCCGAGCCTCCTCTTTGAAATTATTCACGTGGGGTCCGAAAAGAACCGGCACTCCGTGAATGGCCGGCTCCAGGAGATTGTGTCCTCCCACCGGCACCAGGCTGCCCCCCACAAAGGCGACGTCAGCCAGAGAGTAGATTCCGAAAAGCTCCCCGATGGTATCCAGAATGATCACGCTGCGATCCGCAACACAAACTTCTTCGTGGGGACGAGCATTCGACGCCAGATGATCCAGCCGACTTCTTCTTACGAAGTTCAACTGATGGTCGGAAAGCGCCCTTTCCATCTCCTTCAACCGATCCAGATGTCGCGGCGCCAGGACGAAGAGCAGATTCTTATATTCTTGCAGCAACCTTTTGAAGACCGGAATCAGAATGCTTTCCTCTCCCGACCGCACGCTTCCGCCGATGACCACCCGGCAATGGTCGGGAATATGTAACTTTCTCTTTAACCCCTCGACATCCTGTGTTTGACTGCTAAACAGCAAGCGGTCGAACTTGAGGTTTCCCGTTACCCTAATCTTTCCCGGGTCTGCGCCCAGGAGCATTATCCTCCTCTTGTGCTCATCTGATTGCATGCACAGAAGGTCAACGTAGGAGAGTGTTTCTTTGAGCAGACTCCTTACCCAAAGATATTTCCTCAAGGAATTCTCCGAGATGCGTCCGTTTATCGAGGCTATATAACATCCGTTCTTTTTCGCCTCTCTTATCAGGTTGGGCCAGAGTTCGGTCTCCACCAGAATCAGAGCCTTCGGCTCTATTCGGTCTAAGGTCCTGCGCACGAATCTTTTTAGATCCACGGGAAGGTAGAAGACCAGCCTGACCCCCTCCAGAAGCTTTTCCGCCTCCCTTCTGCCTGTCTTGGTGACCGTCGAAACCACCATGGCATATTCCGGACGCTGTCTCTTAACCTCGGGTATGATGGTGGATAAGACCTTTACCTCGCCGACAGAGGCGGCGTGAAACCAGATTACTTTTTTGCCAGCAAGCTTTTCCGTTTTCTTCTTCGCCAGCCTTCCCATTCTCTCTTTTACCCCGTGCTTTCCCCAAGCTGCGCGGAGTAGAAGATAGGGGAAAGCAATAACGAAGGCCACATTTAGAATAAGATTATAGAGCGCGTACATGATCAGTTCCGTTGATTATTGGAGAAACCGGAACCTAATTTAAGTTAGGTTCCGGTTTTCGATCAATTTGTGTGCGAAAAATAAGTGTCTGCCTTTTCGGTCAACTCCAACATTCGCTTTTCAAGTTCTTTTCTCTTTTCCTCCAACTCTTCGGGTGTGGATTCTGGCGACACATAAGTGGGTTCACCCAACATGATGACGGTCTTTGAAAAAGGTTTGGGAATCAAGAACCGGTCCCATGAGGAGAGGTTCCAGCGATTCTCAGCCGAGTTGGTTATGGGAACAATGGGCATTCCGCTTCTCTGAGCCACATATATTATGCCGGGATGAACCTTAAACCCCGGACCTTTGGGACCATCCGGAGTCACGCCCACGTCGAAACCAGATGTGGCCTTTTCACACATCTCGAAGAGAGCTTTGGATCCGCCCCGGGTGGAGGATCCCCTAACCGAGACGAACCCGAGTTTGTGAATTATGCGAGCTATGTACTCCCCGTCCCGGTGCTGGCTGATTAGAACATGTATCTTCCTTTTGCGGTGAGAATAGGTGAAAATGAGCATCCTGCCATGCCAGAAGGCATAGATCACGGATTTTTTCTCTTTCCTTATGCTGACCAGATTTTCCTCCCCTGCCCATTCTATCTTCAACGTCATTCCGAGAAAGTAGATCAAGATGGGGCCCAAACAGGATGCTAAAAATAGAAGGAATCTATCTCTTATTTGTTTGGACCTTTTTTTCATTCAACAATCGATTAGTTAAGTTCCGGAACCTTAAGCCAGATCAGAGGCAGGCCTTTGATATTGACCGTCTTTCACGATTCTGTTGACTCGTGCTGTCTTGTGTGGGATCCCAGCACCTGCATTACGATCTGAGCCGCTTTGCCGGATGCACCCACTTCTCCGAGCTTCTCCTTTACCTTCCTTAACTCGTTTTGAATGGTCTTGTATCTCTCCCTCTCGGTGAGAATCTCGTACATCTCCTCTGCGATTCGAGCGGGAACCGCCATTCTCTGGACGAACTCGGGGACTATGCGTTTGCCGGCTACCACGTTGGCCAGGGCGATATTCGGTATGCTGATCAGGCTCTTTGCCACCAGGTAAGTCCAGAAGCTGGTTTTGTATAATACCAGAAAAGGGGTACCGAGAACGGCACATTCCAAGGTGGCGGAACCGGAGGTGATGAGAAGCAGATCAGCATGCTTCATCAAATCGTAGGTCAGGTTCTCCACAATCTCCGCTTGCAAGCGGGCAGCACCCTGCAGGTTCTGAATCTCATCTTTGCTGATTGTAGGAGCCAATCCCAAAAGCACTTTTAGGTTTTTGGTCCTTGTTTTCAGGAGCTTGCAGGATTCGAGCATAACGGGTAGAATCTTCTCCACCTCCTGCCACCTGGAGCCGGGGAGGAGTCCTACGGTCGTCTCGTTTTTTCCGATGTCAAACTTCCTCCGGAAATCCTCAAGGGAAAGGATAGGTTTGGCCACCTCCATAAAGGGATGCCCCACGAACTCGCAATCGATATTGAATCTATCGTAGATCTCCTTCTCAAAGGGCAGGATTACCACCATCTTGTCTATGAGTTGCTGCATCTTCTTCACCCTGTTTCCGCCCCAGGCCCACACCTGCGGACTGATGTAGTAAACCACCGGTATCCTTAGGTTTTTCAATCTTCTGGCGAATCTCAGATTGAATCCGGGATAATCTATCAGAATTGCCAGGTCCGGCCTTCTCGCTTCCGCCGCCGAGACCATAGTCTTCATAACCCGCCTGACGAAGCTCAGATTCTTGAGCACCTCGAAGAAGCCCATGAAGGCGAGCTTCTCCACGTGAAAGATGAGCTCCACCCCCTCCCTTTTCATCTTATCCCCGCCTATTCCGAAGATGTCCAGCCCTGAACCCTTCCTTCGGAGTTCTCTCACCAGGCTCGACCCGTGCAGGTCACCGGATGCCTCTCCGGCTATGATCAGTATCTTCTTTGGCTCATTCATGGTGAACACGATATTTGGAGTGTTCGCCTTTAGGCGAACCAAGCGAAATCTGCGGAGGCTGCGACACTCTCAGTTCAAGCCAAACTCGTAGGTCCGCCTGCGGGGGCATGACAAACCATTCAGTATCCGGCACTGCGCTTTTGGTGCTCCTCAGCCTTATCTCTTATGGTCAGCGCAACCTCTAATGCTCTTTTCCCGTCATCTCCGGTGACTTTGGGTGAGGTTCTGGTTCGTACAGAGTGCAGAAACGATTTAAGCTCTGAGGTAAGCATGTCCTGGTCATCGGTCTTTGGCTTTTCGTAGATTATGGTCTTGCCCGCCTTCTCAACCGGAATGCGTCCCACCACACTCTTTTTCGCCTTTTCATCTGAGGGAATCTGGCCAGCCTCTACCAGCCTGTAGATCTCGACTGACTTGTTCAAGAAGTCCAGGGATACGTATGAGTCCCTCTCGAAGAGCCTCATCTTGCGCAGGGGTCTGGCGGAGATGCGGCTGGCAGTGATGTTGGCCACACATCCATTTTCAAAGCTGAGCCGGGCGTTGCAGATGTCCTGACTTTCGGCGATGACCGGCACACCTACGGCTTCGATGTTGGATAGTTGGCTCTTTACCAGGCTCAGGATCAGATCGATGTCATGGATCATCAAGTCCAAGATAACAGCCACGTCCGTTCCGCGGGGGTCAAACTGGGCCATGCGATGAGATTCGATGAACCTTGGGTCCGCTTCACGTTTTTCTATAGCCCGAAGCGCCGGATTGAACCTCTCGATGTGCCCCACTTGCAGAATCGCCCCTTTCTTTTGAGCGAGATAAATCAACTCTTCTGCCTGCTCAACGGTTTCGGTTATCGGCTTTTCGATTAAAAGGTCTTTTCCGTTCTCCAGTATTATCTTTGCCAGAGGATGGTGCGCCGTGGTAGGAACCACCAGGCTGAGTGCATCCACCTCTCTCAGCAGCGCATCCAGGGCGTCAAAGAACTCCGTCCCGTAGTTTTGCGCAACACTTCTTCCTTTCTCCGCATCCACGTCGCAGACACCTATCAGCTCGGCTTCTTGAATCTGAGAGAGGATCCTGGTGTGATGATTGCCCAGATGCCCAACTCCCACTACGCCGACTTTTATCTTTTTTGCCATATACCCTCTCGAGAAAGGTTTCGATACAAGGCTCGCCTTTGTTTTCTCATCCAGCGAAGGTTTGACTTCTCCTGATGTACAAAGCCTCTTGTTAATATAACAATCTGCCAACGGCAAGTCAACACGAGTCAGAAAGTTGACAATGAGGAATCACGAAAGGCTGTTTGAGATTTGCCGGCACCTAACTTAAGTTAGGTGCCGGTTCTTTCGCTTGGCTCTCCATTTAGAATTGTAATCCCATCTTCCTTCTATACTGAAGAAAAAAGGTCGCAAACAAGGGCACCCGATGCGCACTCCCGACGACCCGCTCTATAATCCGTTCAATCCGTTGACAGACCGCGAAAAAAAAACGGCAACGAACGAAACCATCCGTCGCCTTACTGAACAACATCGCCATTTCAATTCGGCTCATCCGCTGGCATGAACCATATGGTTCATGCCGTTGACCTACTTGATAATCCCCCTTTCGCTCTTGGCTATGAAGTCCAAAACGCTCTGCACTTCAGGTATCAGCTCCAGGTCGGATTTGATCTTCTCGATGGCCTGGGAAGTGTTCAGTTTTGATTTGAACAGAATCCTGAACGCTTTATCCAGGATCTCCATGGTTTTCTCGGAAAAGCCTCTTCGCGTCAAGCCGACTCGGTTAAGCCCCATGGTCTTTAGCGGATAGCCGGCCAACAGAGAGTAGGGACAGACGTCTTTCTGAACCCTGAAGCCACCTCCTATGATGGAGTGTGCTCCGATCTTGACGAACTGATGCACCGGCACCACTCCGCCAACGATAGCATAATCGCCTATCTCCACGTGACCGGCTAAGTTAACTGAATTGGCCAGGATCACGCGATCGCCAAGAAGGCAATCGTGAGCCACGTGTGTGTAGGCCATGATGAAGCAATTCTTCCCCACCACGGTCATGTCCCGGTATTCGGTGCCGCGATTGAGAGTTGCATACTCCCGGACCGTTGTCCCGTCGCCGATTACAAGGTGAGTCTTCTCTCCCTTGAACTTCAGGTCCTGGGGAAGCGTGCCCAGCACCGCCCCATGATGAATGCTGCAGTTCTCACCTATCACCGTTCTTACATCTATGAGAACGTGCGAAGCGATTTCTGTTCCCGCGCCTATTTCCGCCCCCTCGTTTATTATGCTGAACGGGCCAACGCTTACGTCGTCAGCCAGCTTTGCATCTTTGTGAACGATGGCCGTTGGGTGAATATCCATGATCGGAATTTGAGAAAAGAGCCGTTAATGAAGTTCTATCCTAAAAAAGGGTTATTCCTGTCAATGGATTGAGCCGGCCCTGGCCTGCACCGACATCTCAGATTTGAATGACTCGCGGTCTTCACTTATCCACGATTGTTGCCAACAGGTTGGCCTCGGTGACCAGAACGCCTTCCACGTACGCCTTTCCCTGCATCTTACAGGTTCCCCGGCGAAAGTGGGTCATCTCCAACTCAAATCTGATCTGGTCTCCCGGCACAACCGGTTTTCGGAAACGAACCCCATCGATTCCCATGAAATAAACCAGCTTGTTTTCCGGATCGTCGACGGTGTTCATAAGGAGGATTCCCCCGGCCTGGGCCATGGCCTCCACGATCAGCACCCCCGGCATTATGGGATGGCCGGGAAAGTGGCCGGAGAAGAAGGGCTCGTTCATGGTCACGTTTTTGATCGCCACCACCTTCTTTCTGGGCTGGATGTCCAGCACCCGATCCACCAGCAGGAAGGGATAGCGATGGGGCATGATCTTTAAGATGGCGTTTATGTCCAGAAAAAAATCTCCGGTGGCTTTCTTCTGATACTTAGTGGCTATCTGTTTCTTCTCGTATTGCTCCCGCAGCTTCTTCACCAACGCCACGTTGGCCGCATGTCCGGATCTCGCCGCCAGCACGTGTCCTTTCAGCGGCACTCCCAGAAGGTACAGATCACCCAATAGATCTAATGCCTTGTGCCTGACCGGCTCGTTGGGAAACCTTAAAGGGACGTCGTTTAAGATTCCCGATTTGCCGACGAATATGTCCTCCTTAACGCCGTAGAGCTTCTTCAATTCCTCGATTCTTTCTTCACAATTGTCCTGGTCGCAGATAACAACGGCATTGTGGATGCTTCCTCCTTTGACCAGACCTTCCTTGTATAACTGCTCCAACTCGTGGAAAAAGCAAAAGGTTCGGGCGGGCGCGAATTCTTTCACAAATTCCTTCTCGAGCGAAACCAAGGAGGTGTATTGCGTGCCCAGAGCCGGATTGCGATAGTCGACCAAGAAGGTGATCCTCAAATCGTCGGAAGGGACCACCATCACGTCTACTCCCCTATCCTTTTCAGAGTAGAACAGCGGAGTATCTATCTCCAGATAGTTCTTGGGAGAATCTTGCTCCTGAGTGCCGACCTTTAGTATGGCTTCCACAAAGGGTAAGGCGCTTCCATCTCCCACCGGAGGTTCGCTGGAATCCAGCTCAATCTTGAGGTTGTCCAGCTCCAGTCCGGCTAAGGTAGCCAGCACGTGCTCCACCGTGTAGACCTTCGCTTCCCCTTTCTTCAGCGTGGTCCCCCGGGTTATGTCCACCACATGATCCATGTCTGCCGGGATCTCCGGAGAACCAGGGAGGTCGGTTCTTACGAAGACGATGCCGTGGTCAACAGGAGCGGGCTTGAAGGTGATGGTGGTTTTGTTACCGGTGTGGAGTCCTATCCCGGAAAGGGATGCGGGTTCCTTGATGGTGCGTTGTCTTTTAATCATCGAAATCCTTTAAGAATCAGACGCCGGCAATAACTTTCTCTTTTGAATAAATCTCATTTTCTTTGCAAAGTCAAGGAAAAAAATGGCAGGGATTGTAGAGACCAAATATAAATCAGACACCCCCAAAGGTATACCCGCATGAGCACACCAAAGGCAGGGGTCAGAGATCCGCCCTTCGACAGGCTCTCCTCGAGTCTGAGCGACCTTCCTTCGACACTGAGTCTTCCTTCGACCCTGAGGTCTCAGGACCGAAGGGCAGGACGAAGTGCGGAGTCGAAGACAGGGTGATGAGTCCTTCAACTTCGTTCAGGATAAGCAGAGTCGAACCACCGATGGCGGGGAGGTATCAGTAAAATGACGCCCACACAAAAATCAAACCCGGGATTAAGTCCACCTTAAGCTACACTCTAAAAACTTCCTCCTGGGTGTCCGAAATGTATCCGGTCATTACAATCCGGGGAATTCGTGATCGTATCGAGTTCGAATATCAACACCTAACTCAAGTTAGGTGCTGGTTAATAGACACGTCCCCTAGCGGGAGCTGGTGAAAAAATGCCATGCTTACAGAAATCCGGAATCGGAGGAGATAGGTTCTGCACTTCACCTTCGCGGTCATGACTTTTCGTCTTCTTTCTTAAAGAGGCATGGTTAAGCCATTTTTTTGAAAAAAATGAAAAAAGTTCTTGACAAACCCTTGAAAACATCGTATTCTCGGCGTGTTAGGGAAAAGTTAAGAGTTGTTGAACCTCTAAACGTCGCGAAGGGGGTGAGTAGATGACTAAAGAGGAACTGGTTAACAAGATCGCCAAGGAGGCGAAGGTGACCAAGGTGCAGGCCAACAAGGCTATCAGCGCATTCTTTAACGGGGTCACCAGCTCCTTGAAGAAGGGGAAGAAGGTCAGCTTCGTGGGATTTGGTACCTTCTCCGTAACCAAGCGGAAAGCCAGAATGGGGAGAAACCCCCAGACTGGCGCACCTCTCAGGATTGCTGCCGCGAAAGTGCCGAAGTTCAAGGCAGGGAAAACGCTGAAAGACGCCGTGAAGTAACACCTGGCTGCAAAAAGAATGTCTCTTGAGGGCAGGGCACACAGAAGGTAAGTGTGACCCTGCCCTTCTATTTTCGCTGCGGACGCCGCGGCTCCCTCCTCCACGGTGCCGGGTGCTTCGTACCTTTCGTATCCCCACACGTGTCATGAGATTCACGAAGTGCATCCCCATCATGGGAATTCGAAAGTCAATTGACTGGAGGACCTGCGCGAAGAGATCGTGTTGCCGATCTGATATAGTGAACAGAGGGACTGTCACAGGATGTTAGATCGGCGAGTCTCGCAACCTCATATTTTTGTTGACACAGAGAATTACCGCCTTAAATTACGCTTTCGAGGTAGATGCCATTTCCAAAAGTTAGTGGGATAAAGTTACCATGAGAATCTCAAGCGGCGTATCGGACACCAGAAAGAAGGAGATACTGGGAATCCTGTTGATCGCTCTGGCTGTGTTTGTGTGCCTCTCGCTTTTCAGTTACGACAGGGTGAGCGATAATCAAAGCATCAGAGGGCTCAACAGCCTGCGGAGCGCTGCACAAGTCTTTTCCGGACAGTTCAACAACCAGTGCGGTCCGGTCGGGGCCGGGGTCTCATACGTTATTCTTTACTCTTTGGGCTATTCCGGCTTTTTCATTCCCCTGTTTTTCATGCTGTTAGGGATAGGCTGCTTTCCTAAGGTGAGACTGGCTCGCGTCTCGAAGAAGGTCTTCTTTGTTTTCGTTTTCGTCTTAGTCTTGGGAATGCTTTCCAGTCTTCCTGCGAAAATCAACCACCAGGTGATAGATTTCCCCCGGGTGACTGTGGGAGGATGGGCTGCGGCCGCATTGGCAGAAATCTGTCTGAAAGCTCTGGGAAGCGCAGGCTCGTACGTCTTGCTGGTCGCCTTCCTGATTATGCTTGCCGCCATGATCACCCCGTTTAAACCCAGCGACCTCATCTTCCTCTCCAGGCGCGTGCTGGAAAGGTTTTTGACTCAAGGGCGCAGGTGGCGTGAGCTGAGGAGAATTCATCGGCAGAGGGTCAGAAGGGAAAAGGAGTTGAAAGCAAAGGAAAAGTCAAAGAAAACAGCCCCCGTGACCCAGATAGCTCCAACTGCCGGCGAGGAAGAGACCGTCTCCGAGATCCGGCCGGTGAAAAAGGAAAAGACGGCACTGAAACTGGTGCGGGCAGGAGAGAAGAAGACAGTGGAAGGAGGATACAAATTTCCTTCCTTGGATCTTCTGGACGATCCTCCCGACATCAAGGCGTCGCTCTCGGAGGAGGAGTTGAACCAGACCGCAAGGACTCTCAAGGAGACCCTCTCCACGTTCGGCGTGGAGATAGAGAGCGAGAAAATCGAGATATATCCCGGACCGGTGATAACCCGGTACGAGTTCAAACCTGCCGCCGGGATCAAGGTCAACCAGGTGGTGAATCTGGCGGACGATCTGGCCCTGGCCATGAAGGCGCGCAAGGTAAGGATTGAGGCGCCGGTTCCCGGAAAGGCGGCCATCGGAGTGGAGATCCCCAACCGGGTTGCAGAGATGGTCTACTTGAAACAGGTTCTTACCTCACCTTCGTTTCAGGAGGCCCAAGCCAAGCTGACCTTAGCCTTCGGCAAAACCTCATCCGGTGAGCCGTTCGTGACCGATCTGGGTAAGATGCCCCATCTCTTAGTCGCGGGAGCCACCGGATCAGGCAAGTCGGTCTGCATTAACGCCATAACCACCAGCCTGCTTTACCGGCTTCCCCCGGAGGAGGTCCGGTTCGTCATGATCGATCCCAAGATGTTGGAGCTTTCGGTCTATGAGGGTATTCCTCATCTGGAGAGATCGGTGATAACCAACCCCAAGGTGGCGGAACATGTGCTCTTCGAGATTGTAACAGAGATGGAGGAAAGGTACAGGAAACTGGCAAAGTGCGGTGTGAGAAACATAGAGGATTTTAATCGAAGGCAAAAAAGGGAGGAGATTCTTCCTTATATCATCATCATCGTGGATGAGCTGGCTGATCTGATGATGTCCTCCACCACCCGGGTGGAAGCTCTGATAACCCGGTTGGCCCAGATGGCGCGGGCGGTGGGGATTCATCTGATCCTGGCCACCCAGAGGCCGTCGGTGGACGTCATCACCGGACTGATCAAGGCCAACTTCTCGGCGCGCATCGCCTTTCAGGTCGCTTCCAAGATCGATTCCCGTACCATCTTAGACGGCAACGGGGCGGAGAAGCTCCTGGGTTCGGGAGACATGCTTTTCATCGAGACGGGTCACCCCGAACCGAGAAGGCTTCATGGCGCTTTCATCTCCAGCGAGGAGACCTCCCGCATCGTAGAGTTCATCAAAGAACAGGATTATTCGGTGGAGCCGACCGAGATGCTCTCCACCGAGCCTGAGGAGGTCATCATACGGGAGGATGCAGAAAGGGACAACGATCTTTTCCGAAAGGCAGCGGAACTGGTGGTCAGGCACAAACAGGGCTCGGTGTCGTTGCTGCAAAGAAGACTGGCCATCGGCTATCAGCGGGCCGCCCGTCTGATAGATCAACTGGAAGAGGAGGGGGTGGTGGGGCCTTACGACGGAAGCAAGGCTCGGGAGGTGCTGGTGGACGCCCTGTATCTGGAAGGCGAGGAATTCAGACGAAGGAAAAACCGGGAGACGAATTAGATGAGAAGACTCATGCTGGCTGCAATCTTCCTAATTGTCCCCTTTGTCCTTATCACGTGTTTTCGCAGTGCAGCAGCCGTGAGCTCGGATGAGTTGGCCCGGCAGGTGGAGGAAAAATACCGCTCACTTAGAACCCTCTCCATGGATTTCGTTAAGATCACCCGTTCCGAGATATTTGAGACCGAGAGCAAAATCAAGGGCAAAATGCTTCTCAAAAATCCGGACAAGTTCAAGATCGACACTAAGGACGAGACCATCGTCTGCGACGGAGAATTCGTGTGGAGCTATTCGGTGGAGAACCGACAGGTGATCAAAAACTTAGCGGATCGATCCGAAAACCTGTTTAAGCCCAATCAATATCTGGCCAATTTCCGGTCCCGGTACGTCCCCCGCCTCACCGGGGAGGAGAAGGTCGACCGTACCCGATGCTTTAAGCTCTTGCTTTCGCCCAGGGAAGAAGACCTGTTCATAAAGAAGATGACCATCTGGGTGGATAGTAAGAAACTCCTGGCTAAGAAATTAGAATACACGGATTCCAACGACAATCAGGTTACCCTGATCTTCCAGCGTATAAAGACCAACCGTAAAATCAAAGATTCGGAATTTGTCTTCCAAACCCCGCCTGGCGTGGAGGAACTGGACTTAAGTGAGTAGGATCAAATCAAAGAAGGCCGCAGCCAGGCGCCGGGTCTTCCTTAGGATAGGAATATCCGACAATGGGTTTGAACATTGCATTGAGGAAACAGAGGTCTATGGCCAGAACCGTTTGGATTGAGAGCTTGGGCTGTCCCAAGAACGAGGTAGACGGGGAGAGGATGGAGAACATTCTCTTGAGGGGAGGATTCAAGATCGCAGACGATCGGAGCCGGGCAGAGGTTCTGATACTCAACACCTGCGGTTTCATCCAGTCGGCAAAAGAGGAATCGATAGAGGAGATCTTCAATTTGATCGCCCTGAAAGGTCAAAATGGGCGCAAGAGAGTCTTAGTCTGCGGATGTTTGGCCCAGCGTTACCCGGATGAGTTGTGGAAGCAGCTGCCGGAGGTCGATGGCCTTTTTGGGATTGGTGAGATCGACAAGGTGGATTCGATCTGTTCCTCCGTGCTGCAAGGGAAGAGAACTTTCTTGGTCAGTCCGCTGAGAAGATGCGATGGTGTGGCCAAGATGAAAAGAACGGCAGAGAAACGCCCCTATGCTTACATCAAGATCGCCGACGGCTGTGATAACCACTGCAGCTACTGCGCTATCCCCGCCATCAGGGGGGACTTTCGAAGCAAGAGGATCAAAGATATATTGGAGGAGGCGCGCCAGCTTGCTGAGAACGGGGTCAAGGAGATCAACCTGATCGCCCAGGACACGACGCTTTATGGGGTCGATCTTTACGGAGAGAAGAGGTTGCCTCGGCTGCTTGCCTCTCTGGGCAGAATCCCCGGCCTTGAGTGGATCCGGCTGCTGTACACCCATCCGGCGCACTTTTCCGATGAACTGATTGATCAGATAGCTTCAAATCCAAAAGTGTGCAAATACGTGGATTTGCCTTTGCAGCATATTTCAAATGAGATTTTGACTCGGATGAATCGCAAGGTGAACAGAAAGGACGTAGAGCGACTTATCCAAAGATTAAGAGAGAGAATTCCTGATTTGACCTTGCGGACATCGTTTATCGTGGGTTTTCCCGGCGAGAAGAAGAAGCATTTTAGGGAATTGCTCGACTTCATTGAGGAGGCCAGATTCGACAAATTGGGCGCGTTTCCTTATTCCAAGGAGGAAGACACCAAAGCGTACGGTTTCGGAGGACAGGTTTCCTCCAGGCTTAAGGCAGAGAGATTGGACCAGCTGATGCTCACCCAGCAGAAGATCGCCTTTGAGAAAAACAGTGCAAAGATCGGAAAGACCATTACCGTTCTAATTGATAATAAGTCGCAAGAAGATGGTCACTTTCTCGGCAGAAGCTCAGCCGAGGCGCCGGAGGTGGATGGGACGATCCGGGTTAAGGGAAAAGACGTTAGGATAGGCCGACTGGTAAGGGTTAAAATTGTGGATTGGCGTGATTACGACCTGATCGGTGAACAGGTCGGGAAAGGAGAAGTGAAGGATAGGAATACTCACCATGACCGGTAGATCCGAAATCCGCCGGCAAAGGCGGGGGGTTCGGACAGGAAATAATGTGTCGGATAGTCCCCATTTGGGGACATATCCGACCTACGAAAGTGCAGGCAGGAATCAATTGAAGATAAGTGAAGTAGAGTGCAAGAATGCTCTGGTCAGATCAAAAATCGAAGGTCTGGACTACGCCCTTAACCCATACACGGGTTGCCAGCACGCCTGCGTATACTGCTATGCTGAGTTTATGAAGAAGTATACCAATCATAAGGAGGATTGGGGAGAGTTCGTGGACGCAAAAACAAATGTGATCGAGCGTCTGCGACAACAGGTCAAGAGAACCCGGCCGGGAACGGTGCAGCTGGGTACGGTGACGGATGCCTATCAGCCCGCAGAAGAACGATTTCGCCTGGCCCGTGGGTGCCTTGAAGTGCTGGCGGATTCCGACTTCTCGGTTACCATCCAGACCAAATCGGTTCTGGTCTTAAGAGACGTGGACATCCTGAAGAAGATAGCAGACAAAGAGGTCGGTTTCACCATCACCTGCCCTGATCCCGAGATCGAGAGGCTCTTTGAGCCAGGCGCTCCAGACTTGGAGAGGCGTTTCGAGGCGCTGAGGGAGCTGGTGAATAGCGACATTCCCACGTACGTGTTCTTCGGCCCGATTCTGCCCTTCTTCTCCGATCACCGGGAGTCCCTCCTTAGGCTTTTTGAGAGACTGCAGAAGATAAAAGTAAAGAAGATATATCTGGACAAGATGAATTACCTCAAAGGGAAACGAAAGAAGATCAGCCGCATTTTGGGAGATAATTTTCCCCATGCTTTGCGCTTCTATGACGGTGTGATGGAGCGCGAAGAGAAATATACCGAATGGCTGAAAGCCACCTTGGCTTCGACTCTCTCCGGGTTCCCCTTCGAGCCGGAGATATTGTTTTAGACAGAAGCGAAGAAAAGGAGCTGTTATGACGCTGGGAGTGAAGGTTATCAGAAAAAGCGGAATCATGGTCTCAAAATTCATAGGGGCACTCTTGATTCTGCTCTACCTGGGCCAGTCCGTGACCATCATCTATCTGGTTCATGACAGGTATGAGCTCCAGGGTATTCTGAGGGAGCAGCAGATAAAGATAAATGAGCTGGAGGAGAAGCTGAAGATATTGGACATCATCGAAGAGTTTCAGGTGGGGTTCAAGGATGAGGAGGTGGCGCAGCTCACCCAGGTGGTCTACGACGAGAGCAAGAAGTACGGATATGATCCGTTGCTGATCCTGGCTTTGATCCTGACCGAAAGCTCCCTCCGAAAAGGGCAGGTATCGGAGATGGGAGCTCAGGGACTGATGCAGGTGAAGCCCTCGGTGGGATATGCGCTTTCCCGGAGGAGAGGCATAAATTGGAGAGGGGAGCTCTCCCTTTTTGAGCCGGCCTTTAACATTCAGTTGGGGACGCTTTACCTGTTTGAGTTGATTCTGAAATTCAAAGACGTCAAAAAGGCCATAATCGCGTATAACCTGGGCGAGAACGCCCTGAAGCTTCGCCTGAAACACGGGCAGAATCCGCCCACCTATTTTCTTCGCAGAGTTTTGAAAAAGTATGAGGAGTTGAAAGAAAAATATGACCGTCCCAGAAGTTAGGAAGCCTTTCCTCAACAGATGGAAAGCAAGCTCGATCCTGAGGATCTTTTTTGCCTGGTTGTTGGTAGAATTGGTGATATTGATCCCCGGCGGCTTCGGCCAGACTAACGAGTCGGGTGAGGAGAATCCGCCTACCAATGAAGAGTTTCTGCGGCAAACCGTCAGATCGCTTTTCGAACGGACCTTTGATGATTTTCCGGAAGCCGGTTCGAAGCTTTTGCTTTTGCAGGCGGAGAGAGAACATCCGGCAAATTGGCTTTTAGAAGACGAGCTTGTCTCTTATCTTTTATCCATGAAATACCATGTGGCCTTGCGTTCGAGCGAACCTGAGGGTAATTCAGGGGAATCCAATTCCCTGTTTTATCGTATCATTGAGATGCGCCTGGAATATCCCGAAGTCAAAAGAAAGGGATTCTTAGGCGCAAGGATGGTAAGCCGGAGAGCCTACCTGAATCTGTCATTCCGGCTGGAAGAGGGAACCACCGGGAGGGTGCTCTGGACCAAGAGGGGGCAGGAGGAGAGTTCGGATCTGGTAAAAAGGAGCATGGTTGAGTCGTTACGCAATGAATCCTATCGGTTCTTAAGCCCCTCGCTTCCGGATGATCCCCAGAGCAGGTTCTTTGAGCCGGCATTGGTGGCCGTGGTCGTAGGGGGGCTCATTTACCTTTTCTTCGCCAGCAGATGAAAACTAACTTTTTCCGAAAGCGAAACATGAGGACAAAAACACTTCTACTTGCTTGCCTTCAAATAACCTTCTTGTCTTCTCTTCTTGGCCTGGGCTGTGGACCCAAAGCGCCCAAGGTAGTTCTGGATGCGGAGGATCAATATGCCGTGGCCAGAAGGGAATTTGACGAAAAGCGCTGGGATAAGGCGGTGGTTGAGCTTCAAAAGGTCATCTTCAATTATCCCGGAGCAGGCTTTATCGACTCGGCCCAGTATCTCTTGGGGATGGCATACTTCAATCACGAGGAATACCCCTTAGCCATACTCGAGTTCAACAAGCTGCTTAGCTCCTATCCCACCAGCAGGCTTGCCGACGATGCCGCGTTCATGGTGGCAAGCAGTGACCTGGAGATGTCGCCCAAGGCAGAGTTGGGTCAGGAAAACACCCAGAGGGCCGTGGATGGGTTGAGAAACTTCTTAGACGAGTATCCGCAAAGCGACAGAAAAGAGGAGGCTGGTGAGCTGTTGGTCAGAGCCAGGGGAAAGCTGGCCAAGAAGACTTATAAGAATGGATATCTTTACTATAGATTGGGACATTACGAATCCGCCTTGATATACTTAGAGAAGGTGCTGAACGATTATCACGACACCGAATGGGTTGAGGATGCGCGATTTCAGATAGCGGAAGTTAATTACAAAGAAAAAAAATACGAGCAAGCCAAAGAGGAATACGAGAAATTTCTCCAGGATTTCCCCGACCACAAACTGGCCAAGAAGGCCAAGAAGAGGCTGAAGAAAATAGAGAGTAAGCCCGCCCCTAAGGAATGAGTGAAGACCGGATTGCCCTTTCATTCTATTAGTCCTTGATCCCAACTAAGCCCGGATGTTTTCCAAAGAGGGAATTCAGGATGGATCGAACGAAAAAGATTGGCATTTTGGGAGGGACCTTTGACCCCATCCATCTCGGACATCTGGTGCTGGCAGAGCAGGTGAAGGAGAAGCTCAAGTTAGATCAGGTGGTCTTCATCCCTTGCTTTCGGCAACCCCTCAAGACGAGACACAGGCTATCCCCGGCCAAAGACAGATTTCGCATGACCCAACTTTCCCTGGAGGGTAATTCCTCCTTCTTCGTCTCAGACATTGAGCTGAAGAGAAAAGGACTCTCCTACACGGTTGACACTTTAAGGGAGTTGAGGGATTTATATCCGGACTCGCAGATTTATTTCCTTACCGGATCAGACGTAGTCAACGAGCTTGACACATGGAAGGAACCCAAACAGATTTACAGGCTGGCAAAGGTGGTCATCGCCACCAGACCCGGGTTCGACGAATTTGATCCTGAACATCGCCTGGCTAAAAAGAGCATCGTGGTCCCGATAACCGGGATAGACGTCTCCTCCTCTGAAATCAGGCGAAGGGTAAAGAAGGGCAAGTCCATAAAGTATTTGGTCCCCTCCGGGGTTGAGGATTACATAAAAAAGAAAAAGCTCTACCGGTGCTAAGATTCTGAAGCAGACCCACAGATTCGTCCCCGGTTGTAGTTGCCCGATTTATCTACAGGATATTGAGATCGGACTTTTTGTTTGCGTGGCGTGATGCCACGGGTCGGATGTCTTACAGAACCGTTGGAAATCCGACCCCTCGTGTAGGGGCTGGATTCATCCAGCCCGACTTGGCCTGATGACCAGACGGTCCCCCAGACGGGCCCGTCCGGGCGTCCGGGAATCAGGGCAACTACAGCGTCAAGAGGCCGGACAGTCACTGCGTTTCCCCTTACCCCCCCGGCGCAGGCTGAAGACTGCGGCTGCCCACCCCGCCCGTGATTGTTATTCCGCAAAATCTGTTGACCCAGCGCCGAAATGATGGTATGTTGGGATGTCAGGATTTCCCGCGCGGTTTGGAGCGTCATTACAGAAGAGAAGATAGATTATGCCCAAGAAAAAGCGCCTTTATCTCATAGATGGATCGGCTCTGGCATACCGATCCTACTTCGCCTTTATCCGAAATCCTCTGATCAACTCGAAGGGCGAGAATACCTCGGCGGTTTTCGGTTTCACCAATTCCATTTTCAAGATCATAAGAGAAGAGAAGCCGGACTACCTTGCGGTGGTCTTCGACACCAAGGCGCCTACGTTCCGGCACGAGATATTCAAAGAGTACAAGTCCACCCGAGCCAAGATGCCGGATGAAATGTCGGAACAGCTCCCCCGAATAAGGGAGGTCGCCGAAGGCATGAATCTGCCCATCCTGGAGGTGGACGGTTTTGAGGCGGACGACCTGATGGGGACCCTGGCCAAGAAAGCTAAGAAAGAAGGGATGGCGGTAATCTTGGTCACCGGCGACAAGGATTTTCTCCAATTAGTGGATGAGGACGTCAAGGTGCTGAACCCCCGAAGAGCAGGGGAGGAGCCTGAGCTTCTGGATAGGAGCCGGGTGGAGGAAAAACTGGGAGTGCCGCCGGAGAAGGTGATCGAACTTTTGGGGCTTATGGGAGATGCCTCCGATAATGTCCCGGGTGTCCCCGGAGTTGGCGAGAAGACCGCACTTGAGCTGCTAAAGAGATTCGGCAGCCTGGAGGGCGCCTTGAAGAACGCGGACAAAGTGAAGAGAAAGAACGTGCAGAAAGGATTGAAAGAACATGCCGATCTGGCTCGTCTCTCCAAGAGGCTGGTCACTATAGACACCAATGTTCCCTTCGAACTCGAGCTTTCCGAGCTCGAAAGAAAGAATTTTGATTTACCCCGGTTGAAAGAGCTCTTCAAGGAGCTTGAATTCACCAGGTTTCTGCAAGAAATCGGCCCCCTGGAGGAAGAGGAGAAGGTAAGCTACCAAATCATAAAATCAGAAAAAGAGTTCAGGACGCTTGTCTCTCAACTCAAGGAAGCTGGAGAATTCGCCCTGGACACCGAGACGACCAGCTTAAATCCCATCGATGCCGAACTGGTGGGAATATCTCTATCCCACAAAGAAAAGGAAGCATTCTATGTTCCAGTGGCCCATACCGACAGGAAAGGCAATTTAGACCGTGCGCTGGTAACCAAGAGCATCAAGGGGCTGTTGGAAGATGAGAAGATAAGAAAGGTGGGACACAACCTGAAATATGATCTGCAAGTGCTCAGGCGATTCGGAATAGAGTTCAAGGGGATATATTTCGACACCATGGTTGCCTCTTATCTTCTAAATCCTTCATCCAGACAGCATGGTTTGGATAATCTCGCGCTGGAGCATTTGGACCACCGTATGATTCCCATATCCGACCTAATCGGCAAGGGAAAGAAGCAGAAGAGTTTCGCCGAGGCCCCGGTGAAAGACGCCTGCAACTACTCTTGCGAGGACGTCGATTTCACCCTGCGCTTGAAAGAGATCTTCAGCCCCAGGCTGAGCCAGCTTGCTCTGGAGAAGCTGTTCTTCGAGGTTGAGCTTCCCTTAATCGAGGTGCTGGCGGAGATGGAAATGGTGGGAATCTCCATTGACACAGTTTATCTGGGTGACCTTTCCAAAGAGATGGAAAAACAACTGGAGGGTTTGAGCTCGCAGATCTACGATCTGGCAGGAAAGAGGTTCAATATCAACTCTCCCCAGCAATTAAGCCAGGTTTTGTTTGAGGACCTCAAACTCCCCTCGGTGCGCAAGACCGCCAAGAGGACCGGCTATTCCACGGACATAGGAGTGCTGGAAACTCTGGCCAGGGAACATCCCTTGCCTGCTGTTCTTCTGGAGTATCGTCAACTGGCCAAACTGACGTCGACATATATTGATGCTCTTCCCAGGCTGGTGAACCAAAGGACCAAAAGGATTCACACCTCATTCAATCAGACAGTGACGGCCACGGGAAGGCTCTCCTCGTCCGAGCCAAATTTGCAGAATATTCCCATAAGGACCGACCTGGGCAGACAGATCAGAAAAGCCTTCATACCGAGAGATAAGAATTTCCTGATCATGTCCGCCGATTATTCCCAGGTGGAGTTGAGAATTTTGGCGCATTTTTCCCAGGATCAGACTTTGATGAGCTCCTTCAAGAAGGGTGAGGACATACATAACCGCACAGCCAGCGAGGTCTTCGGCGTACGCATCGACAGGGTGACCTCCGAGCAGAGAGCCGTCGCCAAGACCACCAATTTCGCCATCATCTATGGGGTGAGCGCCTACGGGCTTTCGCAGCAGACCAACTTGACGCCGCAGGAGGCGGCCATGTTCATCGATGTTTATTTCAAAAGATATCCCCGGGTGAAGGAATACATAGACCAGATGATTGAACTTGCCCGAGAGCAGGGCTTTGTCACTACCCTTCTGGGCAGAAGAAGATATATGCCGGAGATTGACAGCACTAACAGGCAGAAAAGGGAATTCGCCGAAAGGACCGCCATCAATAC
>CBDUQU010000008.1:0-40536 GCA_965369445.1 uncultured bacterium
AATCCTGATTATGCGCTGGATAAGATATTACCAGAGGTTATTTCTGTAATAAAACCCTTTGAGGAGCAGTTTAATAAAAGTATTCCAGCAATCGCCGCAGGAGGAATATTTACAGGCGCGGATATTCATAAATTTATCCAGTTAGGAGCTAATGGAGTACAGATGGCAACCAGATTTGTTGCAACTCATGAGTGTGACGCTTCTATAGAATTTAAAGAGGCTTATGTAAAATGTAAAAAAGAGGATATTATCATAATTCACAGCCCTGTGGGGTTACCGGGAAGAGCGATTCGAAATAAATTTCTTGATGATGTCTCAGCAGGAATTAAAAAACCTTTTAAATGTCCCTGGATGTGCCTGAAAACCTGTGATTTTAGAAAAGCGCCATATTGTATTAATCTTGCATTAACCCGAGCCAAGATAGGAAACCTTGAAGAAGGATTTGTTTTTACAGGAGCTAATGCTTATCGCATAGATAAGATCATCTCCGTTAAAGAACTTATCGAGAATTTATTAAAAGAATATGAAAGAGCAGCTTCTGCATAAATTGCTTCGTCTAACAGGGCGTATCTGGCTTCGTCCCGATTTCATCGGGACTTCAGGTACGCTCGGGACGTTAAGCAATTTGACCACTTCACCGGATACATTGGGATTTTGGAATTCACATGTTTGTAATGCTGTAAGCTGTCGGCTGTACGCTGTCCGCTAAAGAGGTCACAGTTGATCTACTCATTCGATAGGGTTTCAAATCGATGAGCAAATCTGATCCTATGGATCCAAATTCGGATAAAGCTGAAACTGAAAGTCCCGCCTCCGGCGGAGAAATTTGTGTACAGCGGGGGGTTCTGTATCTGGTGAGCACACCCATAGGAAATTTAGACGACATAACCTTGCGAGCTTTGAGAGTGCTAAAGGAGGTGGACCTGGTGGCGGCCGAGGATACCCGTCACACCGGCATGCTTCTGAAACATTATGACCTCAAAAAGAGTCTAACAAGTTATCATGATTTCAACAAGGAGAGAAAAGCGCCCTTTTTGATCAAACGTCTGAAAGCCAACCAGTCGGTGGCAGTGACATCGGATGCCGGAACCCCGGGCATCTCCGATCCGGGCTACTATCTGGTTCAACTGGCCATTGAAGAAGACATCAAAGTGGTGCCGATTCCCGGGGCTTCCGCTTTCCTCTCCGCCCTGGTGGTCTCCGGGCTTCCCACGGATAGGTTCGCCTTCGAGGGATTCCTGCCGGCCAAGCCGGGAAAAAGAAGAAAAAGGTTGGAGAAACTACGCGAGGAGGAGAGGACTTTGATTCTGTACGAATCTCCGCATCGCTTCGCCAGGATGATGGCCGATCTATCGGAGATCTTAGGGCAACGGAGAGTCGTGGTGGCAAGGGAGCTGACCAAGAGATTCGAGGAGATCTTGAGGGGCACGCCGGAGGAAATCAGAAGATCTCTGGGCGAACGCAAGATCAAGGGCGAACTGGTGATTTTGATTGAGGGACGGAGGGGGGGGAGGTCTTTTTAGTATTCTGAAGCATCTAACTTATGTAGCTTGCATTATTAAACCACGTTTTTATCCGCAGGGTCTTGAAAATGGGGCGAGGGTAACCCCCCCCACTGGTTTGCGGACGGGAGATCAACCTTTATCCGAACATGTTCGGATACAAGGAACTTAAACGAAATTGTTACAAAAAAAACTTGACAAGATAATAACAACGTGTTATTTTAGACCAGAAAACTAATTTGGTCGATATATACGAAACAGAATGCAGGATGAACAATATGACAGATTCGCGAAAAGATGTTAGAGAAATCATTATCAATGTGGCTCGTGGTATCTTTGGTCGATTCGGTTTTAGAAAAACGACAATGGATGAAATTGCCCAAGCAGCTCATAAAGGAAAGAGTTCGATTTACCATTATTTCAAAAGTAAAGAGCAGATTTTTCAAGCAGTAGTGGAAAAAGAAAGCTACGTCTTGAAAGAAGAAATAACGAAAGCAATCAAACAACAAGATACACCCCAGAAGAAACTGCGCGCTTACGTTATGACAAGGATGCAGATTCTTAATCGTTTAGCCAATTACTATAGTGCGCTCAGAGATGAATATCTCGAACATTATAGTTTCATTGAGAAGTTGAGGGAAAAGCACCTCAAAGATGAAGTTAAGATGATTAAACAAATTTTGAAGAAAGGGGTGGAACAGGGGATATTTTCAATCGAAAATTTAGAACTGACAGCGCAGGCCATTGTCACCGCCTTAAAAGGATTTGAATATCCATGGATTATGGAAAACGACGTTTCCAAAACCAAAAGGAGTGTTGATAGTCTATTGGGGACCCTTTTTCATGGGATAATCACAAGGTGATTTTTTTGTCAATGTTTCGACCGAAAAACCATATTAGTCTATATTTCAAATGAGGACTTAAACTATGGAAAATTTTTCTGAGTTTGTGATCAGGAATAGAACAAAGATTATTCTCGCTGTTTTAATTCTAACCCTCTTTTTCGGATATTCTTTAAGAAAGATAAAGGTCAACAGCGATATCCTCAGCTATCTACCTCAGGATGATCCAGTGGTCATCCTATTTAATGAAGTGGGTGATAAATTCGGGGGCAATTCTTTAGCTATGGTGGCTTTTGAGACCGAGGATGTGTTCAATTACCAGACCCTTAACAGGATCAACCAGATTACTGAAAAGTTTGAAAGGATGGACGAGCTTTCGCATGTGATCAGTTTGACTGATGTTTTAGATATGAAAAAAATCGAGGGTGGATTGGAAGTTGGAAGACTGATTGACAAATATCGAATCCCACAGGACAAAGAAGAGTTGCAAAGACTGAAAGAATATACACTTTCTAAGGATATGTATCGGGGGAGCCTGGTTTCATCTGATGGTAAGGTGACAGTTATCATCTCCCGCCTCAAGCAAGATGTGGACAAGATAGCCACCGCACGTCAGATGAAAGAAATGGTCAAAAACACACAGGGAAGTGAAAAGCTTTACTTCGCTGGCATTCCCTTTCAGATGATTTCGTTGACCGAGATAATTATGAGCGATCTGGCAAAGCTTATTCCTCTGGTAGCAATTTTAGTAATTGTTGTACTTTTTCTCAGTTTCGGAAGTCTCAGAGGAGTCATCCTTCCCTCGATTACGGTTGTAATTAGCACAGTCTGGGCTTTAGGAATAATGAGTCTACTTCGGATTCCTTTGACCATTGTTTCTAATGGTATGCCGGTTTTGCTTATTGCCATTGGCAGTGCTTATGGTATTCATATGCTGAGCAAATATAATGAGGATATCAGAAAGGGCGAAGACAGAATTCAAGGGATCAAAGATGCTTTAAGTGAGGTGGGTATTCCCATATTCTTTACAGGTGTTACCACATTGATTGGTTTTTTATCCTTTCTTTCCTCCAATTTGAGTCTTATTCGTGAGTTTGGCATTTTCACTGCCATCGGTGTGATGTTCGCCATGATAATCTCCATGACCTTTCTGCCAGCAGTCCTATCTTTTCTTAAAGTAAAAGAGGTCAAGGTTACCCACACAGGGAAAGAAGATGATTGGATCACAAAGTTGATGGATAAATTGAGCGCTCTTGTTCTGAAAAGGGAAAAGCTGATAATAGCCGGGGGTATTATTATACTTATTCTTTCCCTAATTGCTATACCCCGAATACACCGGGAAGTGAACATGGTGGATTACTTTAAAAAGGAAAGTGACTTAAGACAGGCTGAGGATATGATGGAGGAAAAGCTGGGAGGGTCAATCCCCATTCAGGTATTGATCAAGGGTGATATTAAAGACCCCTTTGTTTTGAAAAACATGATCGATTTTGAAAAATATCTGGAAACTTTACCCGATGTTCACAATCCCCAATCTGTTGCTGATTTGATCTGCGAGATGAACGACGTGATGAATGACCACTACACCATTCCGGATACCAAGGAAAAGGTAGCCAACCTCTGGTTTTTCATCGAAGGAGAGAAGGTGTTGGATCAATTGATTGATGAGGATTCCAAAAAGGCTTTGGTCCAGGCGAAATTAGGCACAGTGAATACAAGGAAAATGATAAACATGGTGGATGAAATCAATCATTACCTTGAAGACCAGATGAAAACAGACTTGGTCAAGGTCAGACTGGTTGATGTTTCCCCTGAGCTTAAAAGACAGCTTGAGAAAGAACAGGTGGATAGAATTTTTTGGAAGATAAATTTGGACCTTTCTCAGAGAGACGCTCAAGACGAAACATCAGAACTTAATTTAAGGAAAGCGATTTCCAACGGGATTTTAACTGATATGGCTATAGTCGATGATGACCTTGCAGAAGAGATAGGTTCAAAGATTCACAAATATTTTAACAGCGGTCAAGCCGATATTGAGATCGAGTCGAGGGAAGTGGTTGCCCAGGTTACCGGAGACATTTCGCAGAAACTGAGAGAAAAAAATCTATCAGAAGAGGATATTATAGATATTCTAGAAGAGGACGTTCCCGAAAGAATTTATGCTGATGATCCCGAGATTTTAGGATATACTGCCGAATCAATTGTGGCAATTATTGATGAGGAGAAAAAATGGGCAAGGCTTAATCACGTCGTGCAACAGATCAAACCTCTGCTCTCTGAGAATCTAAAGAATGACGAAGATTTCCTGGAAGACTTAAGAGATGACATCTGGGAGATAAATGAGGATTGGGTTTCCATCGAGTATTCGAAGCATTCAAATTATTCTGAAGGGCTCAATCCGGAAGGGCGAATCAAATTGACTGCTCAACAGACAGGAATGCCCATAATTTTCAAAGACTTAGATGAAAACATCCTAAAAAGCCAGATTTTGAGTTTGTCCATCGCCTTAGTTTTGGTTCTGCTTCTTCTCTCTTTTCAGTTCAGATCCCTTGTCGGTGGCTTAATTTCCATAGTGCCCATAGTGCTAACCATATTGGTCAATTTTACCCTGATGGGATTCTTGAGAATACCTTTGGATGCTGCCACGGTGATGATCGGAAGCGTGGCTGTGGGCATTGGGATCGATTATACCATCCATTTCACCTCAAGGTTCAGGTACGAATTTGAAAAAAGCAAATCGGAAAGGCAGGCTCTGGATAAAACCCTGGAAACTACCGGAAAAGCTATAGTCATCAATGCGGCTTCGGTGATGATGGGATTTCTGGTGCTGGTTTTAGGCAGTATTGTCCCGATGCAAAGGTTTGGTTATCTGATAGCGTTGACCATGGTCATCAGTGCTCTGGGGTCTATCACTTTTTTGCCGGCCTTGATTCTTGTCACCAGGGCGAAATTTATCGGAGATTTTGAAGGTTTTAAAATTAGCAAATTAATTGAATTGAAAGAAGGCGTTAACAATTTCATAAAGAGGAAACGAGCAGTTAAAAATAAACCAAAATTCTAAACACGAAGAAAGGAGTGGCACAATGAAGTCAATTGTCCTCTCAGTTATAGTTTTAGCTGTCCTGTTTTCTGCCCAGGCCAGTGCTGGTGAATTAACCGCAGATGAGGTGCTAAAAAAGTCTGATGATGTGGCTAATGAGCCAAAAGACCAGGACCTCAAGATGAAGCTCATCTTAATCGACAAGAAGGGCAAAGAAAAAGAGAGAGTTATGACCCTGCTCCAGAAGGGAAGTGACAAGAGGATGGTTAAATTCCTCTCCCCGGCTGACCAGAAAGGAATAGGTTTTCTGGATTTGCCCGATGATGTAATGTATCTCTATTTACCCGCTTTTAAAAAGGTCCGGAGGATAGCCTCACATGTCAAAAACCAGAAGTTCGCTGGCACCGATTTCACCTACGATGACATGGGGACCATCAATTATTCAGAAGACTACGATGCCAAATTTATCAAAAAGACCAAGGAACATTTTATTTTAGAATTAACTCCCAAAAAAGGTAAAGAAAAAGATTACGGTAAACTTCATTTTTGGGTGAGAAAGGATAACTTCTATCCTGAGAAAATTGAGTATTACAACAAAGATGGCAAACTTTGGAAGGTGTTGGAGCGGTCCAAAATCGAAAAGGTCAGTGGTCACTGGATAGCTAAAGAGGTGGAGATGTCTGACCTCAAGGATGAACACAAAACCCAGATGATCATCCAGGAAGTAAAGTTTGATACCGGTTTGAAGGATAAGCTTTTTTCTGAAAGATACTTGAAGCGGAAATAATCTAACCCTTTAAAAATTAAGGAGAAATTTAATGCCAAGGTTTTTCCTCTCCTTTCTTATGTTTATGCTGGTTTTCCCAAGCATTGCTTCTTCTGAAATAGAGATAGGTGGGTACATCAAAACTGATAACCGGATTCGTTTGCAGGATGGCAATAAGCTTACCTGGAATGAAAATCAGTTGGATTTAAAGGCAGAAGTTACACCTTCAGAAAAGACCCATCTTTTTGGCGAGTTTATGCTCAGAGGATTTGGATTACCCAAGATCGCTGAAACCAAGGACCTGCAACGCAAGGACAAAGACAAAGCTTTCCCTTGGGCTATTGAATTCAAAGAAGCATACATAGATTTCTATGGATTCCTTTTGACAAATTTGGATCTTCGCGTAGGAAGACAGCGCATCGCCTGGGGAACCGCGGACGAACTAAATCCGACTGACAATCTTAACCCTGACGATTTCGAAGATATATGGGATTTTGGTAAAAAGCTCGGTACGAATTCGCTAAAAGCCACATATTACTTGGGAGATTTCACTCTGACCGGGGTTTTTATTCCGATTTTTACTCCTGCTGTTCTCCCGGATTCAGACTGGGCTTCTGCCTTATCGCCATCTATGTCAATTCCAGAAGGTCTAAAAATACAAAAGATCAGCGACCAGATCATTCTGCCGGAGAACAACCCAAAGAAGGGATCAATGGGGGCTGTCAAAGTAGCTAAAAACTTCTTTAACTACGATTTCTCTTTAAGCTATTTTTACGGCAGGGATGATTTGCCTCTTATTGATCAGGTTTCTATTGAACCGGTTGATACGCTCGGATCAGTAAATGTGCACACTAAACTTTGTTATCCCAGAATGCAGGTGGTTGGTCTGGATATGGCTGGGGCTATTGGGGATGTGGGTATCTGGGCAGAGGGAGCTCTTTTCATTCCTGAAAAGGTGGAGATGACAACTATCATTCCAACTCAATCGGGAATGATTTCTCAAAAATCAACTGCCTTAAAAGACCAAGGTTATTTCAAATATGTGATTGGCGGTGATTACACCTTTAAGAACGGGCTATATGTAAACGGACAGTTTCTACACGGTTTTTATCATGAGAGAGGAAAGAACAATTTAGAAGATTATTTCATGCTTGGTTTTGAGAAGAAATTCCTCAATGACGAGTTGAAGATAACTTTGGCTGGGGGAGCAGAAATAAAAAAATTCGATGATCTCAAGGATAACTATGCAACAATCATCTTCCCCGAGATCAGCTACTACCCTTTGGACAACACCGAAATCCTTTTAGGTGTCTATTTAATTGATGGAAAGGAGACTACAAATTTCGGCAGGGTGAAGGAAAACGATGAGGGGTATCTGAAAGTAAAATATAGTTTTTAATTCTGAAAGTTTGTTTTAAAATAGAGAATCGTGCAGAAAGTTCATCTAACAGCGTGTTTGCGGTTTGCCCTTTAGGCTCACCTACATGTCTTCCCCGCTTCGCTGGGGCCAGGTCGGCATTTCGCAAACACACAAACCATTGGACAGTCGCTTTTTTGATTGAGGTTAGAGGAAAGAAAAGTTTATCTAAGATAATCTTCGGCCAATGAGAACACGATGACAACCGACAAAGGTTGTAAGTATCTTCTGGTAGATAAAGCCACCTTGGGAGAAGAGGCAAGCATCCTTTTTTGTAATAGATTGGTCAAAAAGAGGAATGCCCGGACAAAAGATGAGATGGCGGGAAAAGGAATTTTCGCTTGACTTCGCCAAATCGGACTGATATTATAGAGCGTTGAAATGGTGGGGCTCCAATCCCGGAGTTGAGTAATCGTGAAGCCCATGATCATGGCACAGTTTAAGCTCTTAAACAAGCATTGGGTGGCCGGATTTGACATAGTTATCCGGCCCATCGCCAAGCTGCTGATAAGCCTGAAGGTTCATCCGCACGTTGTCACCTTCTCCGGACTGGCGCTCTCTGTTTTGGCCTTCAACTTCTATCGCCAGGGACATTTTTTCTACGCCGGCGTGATGGTAGTGCTGGCGGGCGCATGCGACGTGCTGGACGGAAAGCTGGCCCGGGAGACCAACAAGATGACCAAATTCGGCGCCCTGATGGATTCGACCATCGACAGATACTCGGAGATTCTGCTGTTTTTGGGTCTGGCAGTCTTTTTCTACGGCAGGCACAGCCACGTGATTTACCCCATAATCTTCGCCATCGCCGGCTCGTTCATGGTCAGCTACATCCGGGCCAGAGCGGAAGGGCTGGGACTTGAGTGCAAGGTGGGGCTGATGCAGAGACCGGAGAGAATCACCTGGCTGGCCATCGGGTCCGTCCTGGGAGGTATAATACCCAACTACGGCACAGTCGTGATGATCGGCACCATCTGGTTCATCGCCGTCCTGGCCAATGTCACCGTGATTCAGAGGATCGTCTTCATTCGAAACGAGTTGAAGAGACTGGAAAGCCAAAATAACTGAACACATATCGCGTTGGTCCAGCCACGGGAGAGTCCGACTAAAAAGGAGAAGATATGGACAAGGTGAGAGTGGCCATCATTGGCGTGGGTAACTGCGCCTCCTCTTTCGTGCAGGGGGTGGAATACTACAAGAACGCAAAGGAAAAAGACTTCGTCCCCGGGTTGATGCACGTCAATTTGGGGGGATATCACATAAGAGACATCGAGTTCTCCGCGGCCTTCGACATCGACAAAAAAAAGGTGGGAAAGGACCTGGCCGAGGCCATCTTCACCTATCCCAACAATACCTACAAGTTCTGTCCGGTGCCTCGTTCAAAAATTCCGGTCCACCGCGGGATGACCCATGACGGCCTGGGAGAATATCTTTCCAAAATAATTCAGAAAGCCCCCGGCCCCACCGCGGATATCGTGAAGATACTAAAAAGTACAAAAACCGACGTGGTGGTCAGCTATCTTCCGGTGGGAAGCGAGGAGGCCACCAAGTGGTACGTGGAACAGGTGTTAGACGCGGGCTGCGGGTTCGTCAACTGCATCCCGGTCTTCATCGCCAGAGAGAAATACTGGCAGAAGCGCTTTATCGATCGGGGCCTGCCGGTGATCGGGGACGACATCAAATCGCAGGTGGGCGCCACCATCGTCCATCGGGTGTTGACCCGGCTTTTCCGTGACAGGGGAGTGAAACTTCAGAGAACGTCACAGTTGAACGTGGGGGGGAACACCGATTTTTTGAACATGCTGGAGAGATCACGGCTGGAATCAAAAAAAATATCCAAGACCAACGCGGTTACCTCGCAGTTGGATTACGACCTGGGGGCCGACAACGTACACATCGGGCCCTCCGACTACGTGCCCTGGCTGACCGACAGAAAGTGGGCCTACATCAGGATGGAGGGGCAAACCTTCGGCAACGTCCCCTTAAATGTGGAGTTTAAATTAGAGGTGTGGGACTCACCCAACTCCGCGGGCGTGGTGATAGATGCGGTGAGATGCTGCAAGCTGGCCTTAAATCACAAGCTCTCGGGAGCGATCGATGCTCCGTCTGCCTACTTTATGAAATCACCGCCCAAGCAGTATACAGACGAGGAGGCACGCGTCATGACCGAGGAGTTCATTAAGAAGCATACGAGGAAGGCAAAGAAGGTTGCCTCGTCGAAAAACAAGAGATCGGCGAAAAGATAAAAACCCATCTAAAACGAGATGAAGCATTTCAGGGAGGTGGTTGGATCCACAGGCCACCTCTTTGTTTTCTCTTTAAGCTTCTGAGCATGGGGAGTGGGATATGGCAGGTTTTTTCATAACCTTTGAAGGAATAGACTCGTGCGGAAAAACCACCCAGGCGCGGAAACTTGCCTCCTATCTTCGGAAGAAAGGGTACGGGGTGCTCCTGACCAGGGAACCGGGCGGAGACAGGATTGCAGAAAAGGTTCGAAGAATCCTCTTGAGCAAAACCAACTCTGAGATGACCGACTTAACTGAACTCCTGTTGTACGAGGCCAGCCGGTCACAGTTGACCGAGAGGACCATTCGACCAGCCATAAAAGCGGGTAAGGTGGTCGTCTGCGACAGATACGCCGATTCCAGCTTAGCCTATCAGGGCTACGGCAGAGGTTTGAGCAAAACCATGATCAAGGAGTTGAACCGGATCGCCTCCTTCGGACTTGTGCCGAACCTGACCATACTTGTAGACGTGCCCATCAGAACTTCCTTGGAAAGGAAAAGAAAGGAAAAGACAAAACGGGATCGATTGGAAAAGGAGAAATTTAAATTCCACCAGAGGATAAGAGAAGGATTCCTGACCATCGCCCGGCAGAATAGAAGAAGGATAACCGTGGTGGACGGAAGAAATGACATCGACAGGACCTGGCAGAAGGTAAAGAAGGTGGTGGAGTCTTTCCTGAGCAAGTCAAACAGGACCGCCAGGAGAACCCGTAGATGAGCGGGAAGCAGATACTCGATTGATTCTAAGCCCGATGAAAATCTTCCCCTCCAGTTTCGCAGTTAATTGGATTTCGCCAAAGACAGGGCTCGATGACCAGACGCCCAGACGGGGGCGTCTGCCGTCCCGTCCGGGAATCGAGCGATCACCCAAATCTTGGAGGGCAGGATATAATTCCGCTGGTGACGGAAATCTAGTAAGTCAAATCTCTGGAGGTCGAAAATGCTGGGGGAATACGTGAAAATCAAAAAATCGGCTTTGTTCGCGGGGATGGCCATAATCGCACTTCTAATCGGGGGGTTGGTCTATGCACTGGCTGATAGCCTCCATACAAGTCTGGAGGAATTCGGCCAGGTGGCCTCGGTGGTTAACTCGCACTACATGGAAGACGTCGATTCCGAGGATCTGATAAGAGCCGGAATTAAGGGAATGCTGGAGACTCTGGATCCATATTCAGAGTATCTCGACCCCAAAAGACATCGGGCCCTGCTGGAGGATACTCACGGGGAGTTTGAGGGGTTGGGAATCGAGATCGCCATCAAGGACGGGTGGCTCACCGTCATCTCGCCTCTGGAAGACACGCCTGCCGAGAGAATGGGAATACAGGCAGGCGACAGGATAGTCGAGATCGAGGGCGTCTCCACCGAAGGCATCACCACCGAGGAGGCAGTGACCAAGCTCAGAGGTAAGAAGGGAACGGTGGTCAACATAACCGTTGAAAGGGAAGGCATGAAGGAGCCGATGGAGTATGCCATCGAACGAGACGTAATCTCGCTGCGAGCCGTCCCTTACTACGGCGTAGCCCCAGGTGGAATTGGTTACGTCAGGTTGAATCGCTTTTCCGATATCTCCTCCGACGAGCTTAAAGAGGCGGTGAGCGACCTTCTGCGAGAAAACATCAAGGGGTTGATCCTGGATCTAAGAGGCAATCCAGGAGGCCTTCTCACTCAGGCTGTCACAGTGACCAGTGTCTTCCTCGAGCCGAACAGGCTGGTGGTGGAGACAAAAGGAAAGGCGAAGAGCCAGAACAAGGAATTTCGTTCATCCGGCAAACCCCTGTATCCCGAGCTTCCTTTGGCGGTGCTGGTGGATGGGGGTTCGGCCTCAGGATCGGAGATCGTGGCCGGAGCCATTCAGGATTGGGACAGGGGAGTGATAATCGGCGACACCACCTTCGGAAAGGGGCTGGTGCAGAACGTGATCCAGCTTAAGGATGGCGCCGGCCTGAAGCTGTCCACCGCCAAATACCTTATCCCCTCCGGGAGAAGCATTCAAAAATCGGAGGAGTTGCCTGGCACCGTATCCTCGGCGGATGCTGAAGCGGAAGAGGAAGGCGATGCTCCGGATTCCAGCACTGCCAGACAGAAGTTTTTCACCAGAGGCGGGCGAGTGGTTTACGGTGGTGGCGGAATCGCACCGGACGTGGTCGTGCCCTACGAGCAGCTTTCGCCCCTGGAGTACAATCTGTTGGCCAAGCTGTCATTCTTTGATTTCGCCGTCCATTACACCGTAACTCATCCTGACCTGCCAAGAGATCTTGAGGTGGATGACGCCATGCTTTTGGAATTCAAGCAGTTCCTTGAGACCAAGGATTTCAAATATCAGACGTCATCCGAAGTGGAGCTGGAAGAACTTAAGGAGGCGCTGAAGGAGGAAGCGACGTCGGAGCAGATAACCAGTCGGATAAAGGAGTTGGAGAGGCTGCTAAAGGCGGAGAAGGAAAAGAACTTCGAACGGTCCAGGGAGTATGTCCGTTCCGAGATAAAGGAAAACATCTTAGTCAAGCTTTACGGACAAAGCGCCAAGTATGAGGGTGTTTGGTTCGAGCGCCATTCGCAAATCAAGAGAGCAATTCAGATTCTATCCAATCCGAAGGAGTATGAGGAATTGCTATCTTCGAACTGATTACTTCATCCGGATGTTCTTTGATTCATTTAAGCTCTCAAGGGCTAGATTTATGTTGTGTCATGACCTTAGTTCCTTTGGATCCTGCGGACCTGACACCTTTTAAAGCGTCAGTCACCAGGATTCCGCCCCTCGGTTTCACTCGGGGTGGTGAGCCTGTCGAACCACCAGTGGCGGAAGAGTGGAATTCCTGGCGCAACTAAAATTGCATTCGAGTTCCATGGAAGCGAAGAGAAAATGGCTGAATTCATCTTCATGATTGCAGGAGGGATGCTCGCCGGGCTCTTAGGCTCGGTTTTGGGATTAGGCGGTGGAATCCTCATAATTCCCATGCTGACCTTAGTGTTTGGGGTCCCCATGCGGGAGGCCATCGGAGCATCCTTGGTCTGCGTGATCGCCACCTCCTCGGGTGCGGCAAGTTTGTACGTAAGAAGGCGTCTGTGCGACATACGATTGGGGATGACCCTCGAGCTGGCGACCACGCTGGGAGCCGTTGCGGGAGGCGTAATAGCAGGAATGCTGAAGCCTCAAATCTTGTCCGTTCTCTTTTCGATTGTTCTACTTTACACCGCATGGACGATGTTGCCAAAAAAGGATGAGAGCAGAAACGCGCGCGACTCTGGTGACGGTGAGCCGTCGTACAAGACTACCCGACTTCCTTTGGGCATGGGCGCCTCTTTTTTCGCCGGAAACGTCTCCGGGCTTTTGGGCGTGGGAGGAGGGATTGTAAAAGTCCCGGTGATGTACATGATAATGAGAGTACCGCTCAAAACCGCAATAGCCACCAGCAATTTCATGATCGGGGTGACCGCCAGCGCCGGCGCCTTCGTCTATTTCTCCCGGGGCGAGGTCCACCCGTTGGTGGCCGGCTCCACCATGCTGGGAGTCTTTGTTGGGGCAACCCTGGGATCGCGTCTGCTCCCCAGAATCAGGGCAGAATACCTCAAGAAGGCTTTTGTCTTCGTTCTGCTATATCTCTCTCTGGAGATGTTCTTTAGAGGATTAGGTTTCCACCTCCTATTCTAAAAGGTTATGAGAAGCAAAAAAGAAAAAACCCTAAGTTACATCAGCACCACCCTTTTGATCGGTTCCTTTTGTGCCGCAGGATTACTGGCTCTGGGCCTGGGTATGTCGCTTCTTCAGGCACAAGTTCATGATGGTTCGACCGTTCCAGTCGGTTTTTCCTTTTCCGAGTTGATTGAATCTCTTCTTAGAGGAGAAGCCACCGCCGTGATCAATTTCGGGATCTTAGTGATGATGCTGACCCCTTTCCTGAGGGTAGTCGTGGCGGCTTTCTCGTTTCTCCTGGAGAAGGATTTAGCCTATGCTTCTGTGGCTTTCGGAGTCATGCTGATACTTCTGTTCACTATCATACCGAATCTGTTTTGATGCAAGGATCTAAATCAGTGACTTCAGGGCAGCGTTTTCAACGGGTGAATATGAAAAACTCAAAACCGCCCCTGGTTCTGGTCGATTTCGACGGAACCATCACCAAGAATGACGTGGGCGCTCTGCTGTTCAAGACTTTCTCGAAAAAAGAGAGTCAGAAGATCGTATCTTTATGGCTCAAAGGAGAGATCAACTCAAAGGAGTGTCTCCAAAGAGAATGTGAGCTGCTAAGGATCAGCAGATCGGAACTGAAAAAATTCGCCCTCTCTCAAAAAATCGATGGAAAATTTCCCGCTTTTGTCGATCTGTGTAATAGGGAGAAGATAAGACTGGTCATCCTGAGTGATGGACTGGATTTTTACATAAAGCTGATCTTAGACAAATATGGATTAGGAAAGCTTCCCTTTTACTCTAACCTTCTCGGATTTGAAGGCAAGAAGCTGAAACCCGAGTTCCCCTACTTTGATCGAGGCTGCGGAGGGTGCGGAAACTGCAAGAGATTTCATCTGAAAAACTTGAAAAGACCAAACCAGAAGGTCGTATACATCGGTGACGGGCTTTCGGACAAGTGTGCGATAACGGAAGCGGATTTCGTCTTTGCCAAGGATGATCTGCGCAGGTTCTGCGAAAAGGAAGATATCAAGCACTACCCGTTTCACGATTTTGGAGACATCATTCAGACGTTTGGCCATCGCGTTTTAGACCGACAGAAGCTCACCGCCAACTCAAGTGAGGGCGCCCGGAGAGCATGAGCAAACGTTGGCGTCCTACCGTTCTCAGCGCCTGACGGCTCACTTTTAGGAAGAGCAATTCTTCAAGGAGAAAAGGATTCATGAAGGCTGTTATCATGGCTGGAGGGTTCGGGACCCGCTTGAGACCCCTTTCCTGCAATATTCCCAAACCCATGGTATATGTGGCAAACAAGCCCATGATGGAGCATATCATCAATCTCCTCCAGAAACATGGGCTTAAAGACCTGGTAGTCCTGCTCTATTTTCAGGCAGAGGCCGTAAGAAACTACTTCGGGGACGGCTCCGGATTCGGGGTGAGGATCGAATACGTACAGGCGCAGGAGGACTACGGCACCGCCGGGTCGGTGAAGAATGCTGAAAGCTTGCTTGGCGAGAGATTTCTGGTCATCTCCGCAGACGTGCTGACCGACATAGATTTGAAGGCCGCCTGTGATTTTCACCAGAGAAACGAAGCGAAAGCGACCATGGTTCTATCCCGAATGGAAAATCCCCTCTCCTACGGTGTGGTGTTCACCCGTGAGGATGGCAGGATATCCCGGTTCTTGGAAAAACCAACCTGGGGAGAGGTGTTCAGTGACACGGTCAACACCGGGGTATACATAATGGAACCGGAGGTATTGGAGCAGATACCCCCGAAGCGGAATTTCGATTTCAGCAGGAATCTCTTTCCTCACATGCTAACAGAAGGTGCAAGGCTCTTCGGCTTTGTGACATCCGATTACTGGAGGGACGTGGGTAACCTGGAGGAATACTTCGAGGCCCATCAGGATATCCTTGAAGGAAGGATAGAGGTCGACATCCAGGGCAACCTCCTTCATCGTGAGCATGCCCGCATCTGGGTGGGAAAAAACGCCAATGTCGGGGAAAAGGTTGAATTCAAAGGAACCGTGATCATAGGAAACGACGCTGAGATAGGCTCCCACAGTTTCATATCCAATTCGGTCATCGGCGACAAGGTCCACATCGGAGACGACGTCAACCTGGATCGTTCCGTTATCTGGAGAGACACCTCTGTCGGCAAAAGAAGCATTTTGACCGAGGCAATTGTAGCGAACAACGCCAGGCTTGAAGAGGAGACGGTAGTCTTTGAGAATGCGATTATCAGCGAAAACTGCCACATCGAGAAGGGGGCTAAGATCAAGGCCAACGTAAGGGTCTGGCCGGGAAAGCGGGTGGAGGCGGACTCCATCCTTTCCTCCAGCCTGGTTTGGGGAGAGACATGGAACCGAGAGCTCTTCACCGACGCCAAGGTGATGGGGGTGGCAAATCTGGAGCTGACCCCCGAGTTTGCGGTCAAATTGGGAGCGGCTTACGGCGCCATGCTGGGCAAAGGTTCGACCGCGGTAACCAGCAGGGACTCGGGAAGCGCCTCCCGTATGATCAACAGAGCCTTGATATGCGGGCTGCTCTCCGCCGGGGTGAACGTGAACGACTTGAGAACCCTGCCCATACCGGTGGTGAGGTACGAGCTTAAATCAGGAAGAGAGCGGGGGGGGATACATACCAGGCGATCGCCCTTCGATCCCAGGCAGATCGATATGGTCTTCTTCAACGGAGGGGGAAGAGACCTTCCTACCTCCAAGACCAAGTCGGTAGAAAGGCTTTTCTTCCGGGAGGATTTCAGAAGAGCATCTCCCGAGGAGACCGGACAGCTTGACTTCCCCCAGCGGGTCATCGAATCTTACCGGCAGGATTTCCTCAAGGCCATAGATTCCGAAAAGATTAGAAAGGCTGAGTTCAAGGTGGTGGTCGATTACTCCAACGGGGGAGCCTGCGAGATATTCCCCTCCATCATCGGATCTTTGGGCTGCGAGGTTATCTCTTTGAATGCCCATCTGGATCCAAAGAAGCTTTCCCGCTCGGACCAGGAGCTTGCCCGGTCCATTCAACAGCTCTCCTCCATCGTGAGATCGGTGAATGCGGACGTCGGCTTTCTCTTCGACCCCGGGGCGGAGAAACTTTCGGTGGTGGACGGCGAGGGTGAGTTTATCCCGCCGGATCTTCTGCTTCTGATCGTCACCTCCCTTTTCTTAAAGAGCACGCCGGCTCGAAGGATAGCCGTCCCGGTGGTGGCTTCCATGGGGGTGGAAAAAATCGCAGCCGAGTACGGGGTGAAGGTGACCCGGGTAAGGAATGATCACCTGGCCATGATGGATGCACTCTCCGATCCGGCGGCAGACTTTGTGGGAGGAACCAAGGGAGGCTTCATCTTTCCCGGATTCCAGTTGGGCGCGGACGCCATGTTCAACGTGGCGAAGATATTGGAACTCCTCTCCAGAAACGGTAATTCCACCTCAACCTGCAAGAAGCAATGCCTGGCGGATCTGCGGAGGGAGTTGGACCAGTACCATATGGTCAAGCGAACCGTCCCCTGCTCCTGGGGAAAGAAGGGTCAGGTGATGCGGGAGCTCTCGAAACACACGGAAGATTGCAAGCGTCAATTGATAGACGGAGTGCGGGTACTAAACTGCGACTCCTGGGTGCAGGTGATGCCCGACCGCAGAAAAGCTTCTTTCCATATACTCGCGGAGTCGACAAAGCCGGGCGAGGCGGAAAAACTTGTCGAGAAATATGCAGCTAAGGTCAACCAATGGCAGAGATGACCGGGCAAGTCAGGCTCACCGGATCAGTCCTCTCGACCCGGCAAATCTCTGCGACTCTGAATTCAAATCCTTCTAAGATATTGAGAGCGACAACTGCCCGATAAGATGCGCCACAAGCGCTGATTCTCATCGGCAGGTGCGAATGTCTTCAAAAGGGGGGGAATTCATCCCGCCCCTTTTCATCTCTGCTCCACCAAGCCTAAATCCTCCCGAATGAACTCAACACCACATCTTGCAGGGGAATTCTCCCCTGAGAATAAGTCTCTTAAAGACTCACACAGCCTTCAAAAAAATCAATTTTCCGCTTGCCAACCACCTTCTTGCTCTTATATTGAAAGAAAAGACGAACAGAAAAACTGGCCAACCAGAGCGTGCAGAATCATCGGTTAACTCTCTTTGTTTAACGGAGGGGAAAAATGCCAGAGGAACAAGTTGGAAAGGTGCAGTCCTATTTTCGAAAGATCGGAGTGGCCGCCATCAACATTACCAACGGTGAGCTTTCGGTGGGAGATACCATCCATATTAAGGGACATACCAGCGATTTTACGCTGAAGGTGGAGTCCATACAGATCGAGCACGAGCAGGTTCAGACCGCCAAGCCCGGAGATTCGATAGGAATCAAGGTGAGCGAGCCGGTACGGGATCACGATACGGTGTATAAGGTGACAGAATAGTACTTCTTAACAATCAACAAACCGGCGCTCAGATGATAAACAACCGGTAGGGGGAAGAATCTCTTCTGTCTCGAAATCCATCTTCATCCATGGTTCAATTTCTAATCTGAAATGAAAACGAAAATGAAGAGCGACGATATGACTGACTTAGGCGAACTCACGCGGGAACAATTGATCGGAATGCTGGATGATTTCGCCAAGAATTGGCTGGCACACGACGGTTTGTGGTTCCAGGCGGTGGAGCGGGAATTCGGCATGGAAGCCGGCATCAGGCTTGACCGCAATTGCTGGGAGAAGTTCACCATTATCGAGGCCAAACGGATAATGGCTCGTCACAACATTCCTGAGAAGAGCGGCCTGGAAGGTCTGAAGAAGGCCCTGAATTACCGCCTTTACAGTCGCCTCAACGTCCAGGAGGTGGTTGAGGAAACAGAGAACCGTTTCGTGTTTCGCATGAACAACTGCCGGGTTCAGTATGCCCGCAACCAAAAGGGTCTTCCGGATTTTCCATGCAAGCCGGTGGGGCTTGTGGAATACAGCGGGTTTGCCAAGACCATCGATCCGCGCATCCGGACAACCTGCATAACCTGTCCGCCGGATAAGCATCCGAAAGAGTATTATTGCGCCTGGGCGTTTGAAATATAGGGTCAAGTGGCAAGGGTCAAGAAAAATGATTAGTTTGGGGTGGTGGGGTGGAAGGTAGCCGCACCGTTTCCGCCAGATGCGGTCAGACGACCGCCTGTCGGGGCGGATCTGCCTAAGGCAGACAGGGTGCGTGGTCTGAGGGTTTGCGGTTGCGTCAGGACTAACTCCTGACACAACCTTAAAAACAAATGTGGTAGGCCGCCCATCCGGGCGAAAAAGGGGATCGAGACGGTAGCAACTCGTCCCGGCGAAGGAGTTTCGCGGGCTACCAAGTTCTGAATTGGGTGGTGGGTTTTGTAGCCGCACTCTTTAGAGTGCGCAGAGATTTTCGCAGACTAAAGTCTGCGGCTACAGAAACCCAAATCTTGAAATCCATTCTTACGGACCATGTTAGCAAAAGTTCTATCCAGCGCGGTTTTAGGAATTGACGCCTACGTCGTAGAGGTGGAGGCGGACATCACACCCGTGCTCCCTGCCTTTGCCACTGTGGGCTTGCCCAACGAGGCGGTCAAAGAGAGCAAGGAACGGGTTATGTCCGCCATCAAGAACTCTGGCTATATCTTCCCCAATAAGAAAGTCACCATAAACTTAGCTCCGGCGGATGTGAGAAAGGAAGGCTCGGCATTCGATCTTCCCATGGCTATTGGCATCATAGCCGCCACCGGCCAAACGGCAAGAGATAACTTTGATGAATACGTCATCTTGGGCGAGCTTTCATTGGATGGAAGCTTAAGATCGATTCGGGGAACCTTGTGCATGGCACTTCATGCTCGTGAATGCGATAATCTAAAGGGAATGATTCTGCCCAGGGAGAACGCCAAAGAGGCAGCCATGGCAAAGGGATTGAAGGTCTATCCGGTCGAGTCCTTGAGGCAAACCATAGATTTTCTGGAAAATGGTGATACCATAGAGCCATTTGAGATCGACGTGGCTGAAGTCTTTGAAAGGGCAACAGAGTATCCCATCGATTTCTCCGACGTGAAGGGTCAGGAGCATACCAAGAGAGCTATAGAGGTGGCAGCGGCCGGAGGGCATAACATAATATTGATTGGTCCACCCGGATCGGGCAAAACCATGTTAGCTCGAAGGCTTCCCACCATTCTGCCCAATCTAACCTTAGACGAAGCCCTCCAGACCACCAAGATTCATTCGGTTGCCGGGCTTCTGCCACCGGATACTGCGTTGATAGCCACCCGGCCTTTTAGATCTCCTCATCACACCATAAGCGATGCCGGTCTAATCGGCGGGGGAAGGATCCCCCGTCCCGGAGAGGTCAGCCTGGCCCATCACGGAGTTTTGTTCTTGGATGAGATGCCAGAATTCCACAAGGACGTGCTGGAGGTATTGAGACAGCCCATGGAGGACGGAAAGGTGACAATTTCGCGGGCGGCCATGTCCTTAACCTATCCAGCCTCGTTTATGCTTGCCGGAGCTTTAAACCCGTGCCCTTGCGGATATCACGGCGATCCGTCACACGAATGCATCTGTACGCCTTTTCAGATTCAAAGATACATGGCAAAAATCTCCGGCCCGCTCCTGGATCGAATAGACATACACATAGAGGTGCCTGCGGTGAAGTTCAAGGAACTCTCCGGGCAGCCAACCGGAGAGTCTTCCAGCACGGTAAGAGAAAGGGTAAACGACGCCCGGGGAGTACAACTGGAAAGGTTCAAAGATGAGAAAGACATCTTCTGCAATGCTCACATGGAATCCAAGGAGATCATGAAGTATTGCCCCATCGGCGACGATTCCAAGGAACTTCTACGGCAAGCGATAACCCGCTTGGGTCTCTCTGCCCGCGCCTACGACCGCATCCTCAAAGTCTCCCGCACCATCGCCGACTTAGAATCCGCCCCCGATATCTTGCCCCAGCACATCAGCGAAGCCATTCAATACCGGAGCCTTGACAGGAGTCTGTGGATGACGTAGTAACCCGTTTGCCGTTGCGTCAGGACTAGGTCCTGACACAACTTTAAAGTTCCACGAACCATAGCGAAAGAGAATAGCCAAAGATGATTGTTTATTTTGATGAATCTTACGACGAGAAACACGAATACTTGCTCTTGTCCACCCTTTTCAACCCTCATCACAAGTTCTTGCACAGGAGATTTTCTGGAATAAAAAGACAATTCAATTATTTCGGAAAAGACGGAAGACTGAGAGAAATAAAATATAATTACGTAACCAACAATCAAAAGCTGAGAGTCGCCAAGGCAGCTATCGATATCTTTTTTGAGAGCACAAGTTGGTTTCGTTGCATTGTTATTGAACAGAAACTCATAGATCTTGAGCATTTTGGTAACAAATGGGAACCAGATAAAATTAAGAAAGCGAGGCTTTATAAGAAATTTGCTGAACTTCTGTTAAGCCATAACACAGAAAACATCTTTAATGCTACGTTGTTTGTTGATCCTCTCACGAGATGCAATGGCGATGAATTTATCGAAATCATGAAACAGGAATTTTGTCTTCCTTATGGAAAACATTCCGCGGGATCAGACAAACCAACCCTAAGAGATGTGAGAGAGGTGCCTTCTCACTTGGAAGAATACCAGGTGAACCAAATAAATGACATCCTTATGGGATGTATTCTAAATAATTTGAAGCCCACCAAAAAACCCTTCAAGAATGAACTAAGGGAATATTTGATAAAAAAGCTGAAGGTTGCTGATTTACTTCAACACACGTGGGATAGATATTCAAAGAGTTATGTAGAGCAGTACTGGCCAAAGTTCAATATCTGGTATTGGAGACCACAAAAAAAGACTTAGGAACGGCGATTGTGATAACGATAGTCAGTCCGAGCCTGACATCTCCAACCGCTACCCAAGTCTATTTATAATATCGACTAAAAAACCCAAATTGTCAAGTGTTTTTTTGAAAAATCTTCAAAGTGCAAATCATATACGAAACAAAAAGCCGAAAGGTTAGCTTTAGTGATTAATTGTAGCTCTTATAATGGTGGAATTATCCTGATCACCATCGTTTTTGTATTAATTCTGGTTACTCATGCTCCTTGTGGATGTTATCATCCACAAGAGGAAAAGAAGCGAGGATAATAGCATTCTCGCTTAATAGGAGAACAAAGTTCTATAAATTGGAGGTTAAAAGTGTTTAACTCTGGTGATATTATTGGGCGTTCAGTTCACGTTAGGCTCTTGAGCCCGGAAATCGAGAAACGATTTAAAGGCATAAGAGATGGCAACAAATTTGAAAAAGTTGTGGCACTCGATGAGCATGGTATATGGCTCGAGGACCCCGAATATGATATGGGAGATGGAATAGACCCGATAACAGGGAAAAGAATCACGGAGCGTGAGGTTTACCTTATTCCTTGGCCGTATATACTTTCTATAGTCACATTCCCAGATTTTCACCGTCCGGATAAATTGCCTTCTATGGGTTTTAAGCAGACTGAATCTCAACATGACGAATCGCCTCCCTCAGAATTTGAAGGCTAAACCCGTAAAAGAGATCAAACCAAACGGCTAACTTCTCTGTTACAAATGATCGTTATCCTTGACAAGGAAAACTTAGCGAGGATGATAACATCCTCGCTGAGCGAAACCCCACCTCCTTTTGTCCCATTATCCCCCGCCTTTGGTGGTTCGACTTCGTTTATCCTGCCTTGGCCCTGAAGGCTCAGGCCTGAAGGGAACGAAGTTGAAGGGCTCACCACCCGGAGCTTGTGCTTCGACTTTGTTTATCCTGAACGAAGTTGAAGGGCTCAACACCCTGAGTTTATCGAAGGGTCGAAGGGCGGGATCTTCGACACACTTGTGGGCAGACGCCCACCCGTCTGGGTGGAGATGGGGATATCGAAGATCCGTAGGACAGGGGGAGAGGTTGTTACGTCAGGAGCTTTTCCTGACACAACCTTGAAAGGTAGAATAAAGCCCCCACATTTGGGTATTAATATATGATCGCTTGGGCTTCCGGGAGAAAATCTGCAACCGGCAAGAATGGATGCATCATTGACGGCATTCCTGGCGCCGTGTCCAACAGATTCTTTCGGAAAAGCGCTGATTATTATCTGTTGACATTTTTACATATAAACGTATAATCTCTTTTTGGAAAGAAACCTTCATAACCTCAACCGGTACTCTGAGCCATGAAACTATCTGAATTGTTAAAAAAACTTCCGGAAGAAAAAAAACTTGTAGCACACACCAGGCCCTATTTTAATCATTCCGTGGAATTCAAGGGGATCTTCACGCCGAGGGAACGAGCCAAAATGCTGGAAAGCGTGGGCTTAAACGTTTTCTATTTTCCATCAGAGATGATCACCGGCTGTGATCTCCTCTCCGACTCCGGCACTACCACCATGACAAATGAACAATGGGCCGCCCTGCATCTTGGGGATGAAGCCTACGGTTCGAACAGGGGGTATTTTAAGTTAATCATACAAATCAGAAAGACGTTCGGAGAAAGGTTTTTTAACGACCAGAGTAAGACACCCAATGCTTTCATCTTTCACCAGGGCCGATCCTGCGAGGACGCCCTTTTCACCATGCTGGGAAAGTTGGGTTCCGGGCTTATCATTCCAAATAACGGGCATTTTGACACAACTCAAGCCAACATAGAGGCAAACGGAATGCAGGCGGTAAATCTTTTTTCGCCCGAGCTTAAGGATGAGAAATCACCTTCGCATTTCAAGGGCAATATGGACGTCCCGAAGTTCAAAGAGTTGTTGGATACCTCTCACGATAAAATCCCGCTGACAATCTTGACTATAATCAATAACTCGGGCGGGGGCCAGCCTGTTTCGATGAAGAACATAAAGGAGGTTTCTGAACTCTCCCATGATTACGACATCCCCCTCTTTTTCGACGCATGCAGATTTGCTGAAAATGCATGGTTCATAAAAAGCCATGAGGAGGGTTATGGGAACAAAGAAATAAAGGACATTGTTAAGGAGATGTTCTCCTACGTGGACGGTTTCACCATCAGCTTTAAGAAAGACGGGCTGGTAAATATGGGGGGCGGGCTTTTTCTTAAAGAGGACGGTTGGTTCATCAAAAAGTATCCCCCAATACCGGATGCTCTGATGAATTACCAGATTATCAAGGAGGGGCACCCCACCTACGGAGGATTATCGGGCAGAGAGATAATGGCTCTTTCAGTTGGCCTGCAGACGGTGACCAAAGAGGAATATTTATCCCACAGAATTCACCAGGTTCAGGAATTCGGACAAAGCATGAAGAAAAAAGGGTTGCCCGTTGTGACGCCGATAGGCGGTCATGCCGTTTACGTGGACGTAAATGAGTTCTTTGAAGGCACGGCCATGAGACCTGAAGATTTCGGTGGTATTTCCTTAACTGCGATTCTATTGGCCGCCTATGGCCACAGATCGAGCGAGATAGGTTATTTTTCGTTTGGGCACTATGATAAAAATATGGGGAAAGAAATCTTTCCCGACGTGAATTTCGTGAGATTTGCCATTCCAAGACTCAGATACGAAAAGGAGGATTTGGATTCCGTGACAGAATCGGTAAAGCTTCTGCATGAACACAAAGACGGAATTCCTCCGGTAGAGGTTACCTATGGCAGAGAGCTACCATTGAGGCACTTCAAAGCAAGATTTAGGTTTAAGAGGTAGCGGATGTAATTTAAAATGGCTTCCCGGCAAGCGGTCCATCGGCGGGATTCAAAAAGAAAAGAGAAGAACAAATGGCCAACAGAACGATCCTTCTTATAATCTCCCTGGCCTTTTTGATTGGAGGGATTGGGAGATTAGTGGCAAATGAGGGCGTTTTCAGAATCTTTGGGATGGCGCATCTTTGGTCGGGCGAACCTTTCTTCATATACATCTATAAGCTGTTGGGGGTGTTTGTTATCTGGATGGGCATACTGTTGTTTGTCTCCTCCAGAGACGTGATCAGGTACAGGGGCATAATCAGAGGCTCTATCCTCGGCCTGCTTCTCTTTTTCGTGGTCAGCCTGCTGACCGGTCTTAGTGTCGGTCTTAAGCTTCAGTATTTCCTGGTCGACTCGATCTTCTCTTTGATCTTGGTCCTGTTGCTTTATATTATTCAGAAAGACTGAACCGGTTCACCCGGAAGTTGCGTTTTGGTTGTTTTAGATATTGCCGGTGGCGATTCCTCAGAATTGGGCAGGTTGGTCCGGTGGGAGGATCCGTTTAGGCGGCGGGAGGCAACAATTGGTGGGAAACAGGAAAAGGGAGTGCCCTAACTGCGCGGTCGACGTGCCTAAAGGCAGCCGGCGCTGCCCCATCTGCGGCTACGAATTCCCACCGCCCAAGTCGGGACTGTTCAAGTGGATCGCCATCGTCCTGATCATACTCTTTCTCATTCCGCTGGTGAAGATGCTGATTAACCTGTTGAAATAGTATTGCTGGAAGATACCGGTATCCGAGGCATCTCTACCTCTCCTGCACTTCTCCGAGTTTCTCCAATCCGGTTCTGGCGTTAGGCTCATCCGGGTTCAGCTTCAGCGCTCTCTCCCATTCCTTTCGTGCACCAGAGAGATCGTTCTGCATATAGAGGCTAATGCCCAACAGTCCGTGCGCGGTGGCAGATTCTGAGTCGTGAGCGAGAAACGCCCGTAGGATGCTGCCTGCATCCTTCCACCGGTGGGTCTTCAGATAGGCTTCGGGATATGGTCAGCACGAAGGCGGAGTCGTAACCATACACGTCCTTTGCCTTCTCCAGATGAAATACGGCCTTTGGGAAGTCCTCCTTCTTAGTGTAGATGTGGCCCAGCGTAAACCGAACCTCGTCACTTTGAGGTTTCAGTTTGAGTGCCGTTTCCAAGTAGAATGTCGCTTCATCGAGTTTTCCCTGAAAATAGAGGTTATTGCCCAGCAGGGAATAGGAGGCTATGTTGTCCGGATTTCGTCTTATACCGAGTTTGTAAACCTCCTCTGCCTTCTCGCGCAACCCGGCCTTCTCCATCACCCTTCCCACCCTCCACATCCCACCCCCGGGGCCACTGTTGATGTGCTTATCATTCGTGGCAGTCATAACGTACCGATCCGGACTCTTCTGCTGGTTGGCATTTACCAGTATCCAGGGAACCGTGTGGAAAAGGCTTACAGCGATTAAGATCAGCCCGTAGTTTTTGAATCTGGGCCAGCAGCTTCACCATTCTATGAAAAGGAGAATCCCAAAGAGGGTGAGAAAAATGGAGGGAAAGGCTCTCAAATCCCAGTCAGCACTACCCCAGCGGGAGTTGTAGACGAATATCAGAAACAGGCCCGAAAGGCTGGCGATCAAAAGGAAATTGAGGACGGGGCGTTTGAATGATCTTGATTTTATGATATAGAAAAGAAAAACAAGATCGTATCTGAACCGGCGCGTCTACTCACAAAAAGGATAGATTCTCACCCCCCGGCTGACCCAGAGTCTACCCGGGGCAAGAAGTGTGTTTCAAGACTTGTACGTTCAAAGCCTTCCAGGTGCGCGATTGAAGACAATAAGCCAGCTTCCGACTCATGCGGAAAGCTGGCTTACTTGAGACGAGTATCGATCCTTAGAGTCTATTATCTCTTTTTCTTACTATGCAAGTCTGCGGTTTTCTCTTTTATCATTCCTTCCAGGTTCTCGTTTGCCAGAATCATATCCAGCATCATGGCTGCCTTGGTGGAGTCCGCCACCAGAGACTCTTTTAGCTGATTCATGCTTTCCGGATCGTCCATCACCATCTGCACCAACTGCCCCTTGGTCTCCGGAGTCTCCCAGATCTTCTGCATGACCATCTGAGACATCTGGGGATCGGCCATGAGCTGCTCCATGGCCTTCTCCCGGCTGCAGCTGCTAAAGACCAAAAACGACGCCAGACAGGCAAAAGCCAAAAAGTAAATCGCGATCTTTTTCATCTAATTCACCTCCTTCTTGAAAGATAATTTGGCTTTCTTTTTTTGAAGTTTATTTTTTTCCATCCGGTTGTCAAGTGAATTCTGACTCAAGTGATGAAAACTTTGCTTTGTACGCCTGTGGCCGTGCGCAGGCTGACCTGTCCTGAGAGGCGAAGTCCGAAGGAAACCTGCGGCTACCACATTGTTAGGTTTGTCGAAGACAATTACTCTCCGATTCAATAATCCGGCGGCGTCCTGAATCAGAGATTTCTCGCATCGATGGCTGGGGATTCCGGATCACTTGATGGGAACGGGAGTAAAGGACAGGATGAAAATAAACATCGCCAGCCAGCCGATAACCTTTCGTTTCGTATCTAAAGGCACCTGATCGTTTAACGTAGGCGGGTGACTTACTTTTATCAGCAGCACTAACATCACCCATATGAACCATCCCGTCCATAGAAAGTAACCCAGAGGGATCAGGGCAAAGGTCGCCACCAGGGCAACCTTACGCTGGTTTCTGCCCAGGAGGGCATACATGATATGCCCGCCATCCAATTGCCCGATGGGCAGAAGGTTAAGCATGGTGACCAGAATACCGGCCCATCCGGCAAAGGCGGCAGGACTTAAGAGCACGGTATGTCCCTCCGGCACGTCGTGCAACACCAGCCAGGAGATAAACTTAAAGATCAGCGACTCTCCCAGAATCAGACCCTCCCCTGGAACCTCCTCCACAATCTGGGATTGCGATAGCCCGATTGCTACAACCAGCATCGAAACCACGAATCCGGCTATGGGCCCCGCAGCGCCCACGTCCAGAAGATCACGGCGGGTCTTAAAGGGTGACTTTGATCTGATCACTGCCCCGAACGTTCCAAAGAGCGTGGGACCGGGAATGAAATAGGGCAGGCTCACCTTGATCCCGGCTCTTTTTGACTCATAATAATGACCGAACTCATGAAATGCCAGAATCAGAAGCAGAGGCACCGCAAAAGAGGCACCCCTGAAGATAAGAAGAGGATGCGAAAACGGATCCACCTGGTTCATCATGGCGCCGGCAAGCAGGGTGGTGATGACCGTCAGCAGGAACAGGATTATATTCGTCCAAGGAACACCTTCCTCGACTTGCTCTCCCAGCCTTCTGATGTGAAGCACTGCCGGTCCGGCCGGATCACTGGAATCAAGCTCGTCGAAGCCAACGAAGTAGCCAAGAGAGGAAAGCCTGCTTGAAACCATATCTTTCCAATTTCCGATGGAAAGATATGGTATAGCCTTGATGAAGATGTCCTTCTTGGTGTGGTAGACGGTTTGTACCTCCAGGATGCCGTATAGAGCTTCCCTGATGGCTCGTACCTCATTCTGTATTTCTATTCTCTTACGTTTCCACATGATTGATCTAATCTATACTCCCACGGAGACAGAATAGCTTGATTTGTGACATTTTCAAGTTCCAACGAGCGGGTATGGTCTACACTCCTTCTACCTCTCGAGGCTTACCTTCTCCAACTCCGCCAGTCTCCGTTTCAACCTCTCTCTGGAGATGGTTTGCTCCAGATACAGAAGATAGATCTCGAAGTAATAGTCCGGTTCACCCTTTCGCTTGCCGGAGAAAACGATCGATTCTCCGTCCGGCGAGAAAGAAGGATATCTCTTGGTGCCTCCGTCGTGGGTCAGCCTGGTCAACTCAGAGCCATCCGCGTTCATGATGTACAGATCCTGTTCACCCTCGTAGTAGCCTGCAACGAACACGATTCTTTTTCCGTCAGAGGAGAAGGAAGGAAAGAAACAATCGTCTCTTCTGTCGGTTAGCCGCCTCCAGCTGTCGCCATCTACATCCATAACATAGATTCCTCTGGTGTCCCAACCGGCGTGGAGGAGAATGGACCTTCCATCAGGTGAAAAGCTGGGACAGTACGGCAAGATCATTCTTCTGGCTCGCCTGAGCAGCCCGATTTTCTCATCCCATAACTTTTTCAAAGAGACGCTCTTGGTCTCCCCGCTTTTCAGATTCAACCTGTAGATGGAACTTCGTCCTCCTGGCCGATCACTGACGAATACTATCTCGCTGTCGTCCGGAGAAAAGCTGGGGAGACCGTCATAGGCGTCGTTATGCGTAAGTCTCTTTACTTCACCGGTACGCAAGTCTTTCGTGAAGATGTCCCGGTCGGAGTTGAAAACGGTGTCACGTATGCGAGGTGGGGAGTTCTCTTTTTCATAGACTATGAATCTGCCGTCGTGGGAAAAACGGGCAAATCGCTCCGAGGTTTCATTCTCGTTCTGGGGGGAGAGACATCTTTTGTTTTTCCCGTCCGCATCCATGATAAAGACCTGGCTTCTCTTCACCTCGATTTTCTCCAGCCCGTAATCCTCCAAAAAATAGCTGGTATCAGAATGGTATGCGATTCGCTTGCCATCCGGCGAGAAGCTGGGCGCATCGTCGATGAAAAGATCACTGGTCAACCTCACCTTCTTAAGCCTGCCGCCGGTGATGTGAGCGATGCTGTCAAGCAGCTTCTGATTGTCGCTCTTCGCTGCCACAAACCGGAAATCTTCGATGGCCTTCTGCAGATTCTCATTCTGCCAACTCATTCTTCCGTTCTCGAATTTGATCTGACAGAAGAGCTCCAACCCATCACGGTCCTGGGGATTAAGCTCAAGAGCGCGATCGCACTCCTCTTGGGCAAGATGATAAACTCCGGTCTGATAGTACACCTCCGCCAGAAGAGAATGTGCCCGGAAGTCGCTCTCATCCTTTTGAATGGTCAGAAGCAACGGATAAATGGCAGATTCCGGTTCATCTGCCTCAATGTATCTCTGGGCCAATCGAAGACACTCTTCCTTGGTGGCGTCCGGTGAAATCTTTGGAGAAAAACCGGTCAGACTCAGCCGAACGATCAGGACAAGCAGTATGCAGATTACGACGAAAGCTGAAATCAGCAGGTTTTTTCTCGTTTCCATACGCCTAATATACGAAAATTCAAAGGCAGGGGTCAACGGATTAAACGCCCCGACGGGCGTCCGTCTGGACGGATAGAACGGATGGCTCCGAAGGTATGCTCTGCGTCTCCTCCAGTTAGATTCACTGGCATGGGCTGCATCTCTGCGAGGCTAAAGGGTGTACTGATGGATTCTTCCAGAAACTCAATAGGAGGGCAAAGTAGAAGGAATTCGAAGTTCTGCATACTGCCAAAATTGAGCGTCATATTGGCAGTCATAATGCCACTGTCGCATCTTATGTGTCATATTGGCACACAGGTCAAATCGACCGGAGGATGCTCGCTTTCGTTAAACGATTGGAATACAACCGATTAACCTTCAGGGAAAAACTTGGCACGCTCGTTGCAAAGGAGGTATGGCGAAATGATGAACCAAGGAGATAGGAAAGCGAGTAGAACCTAATTAACTGATGAAAGAAGGGAGGAGTTATGGCTATCACCAGATGGAGACCGTTCAGGGACGTAGTCAGCGTTCAGGATGAGATGAGCAGGCTATTTGACGACGTCTTCGGCCAGAGGCCGGCAAGAGTGCAGTGGACCGACGGAATCTGGAACCCCAGCGTCGACGTCACCGAGGACAAGGACAGTGTCCTGGTCAAGGCGGAGATGCCCGGGCTGAACAAGGATGACATCAAGATATCCGTTCAGGACAGCATTCTCACCCTGAAGGGCGAGAAGAAGCAGGAGAAAGAGGAGAAGGAGACCGATTATCATCGGATCGAGCGAAGTTACGGTTCCTTCTGCCGCTCCTTCCAGCTGCCCACCACGGTCAGGGCCGATAAGATCAAGGCCAACTACAAGGACGGCGTGCTTAGCATCATCCTGCCCAAGACCGAGGAGGTCAAGCCGAAGGAGATCCCGATAGGCATCGGGTAAAACGGTTTCAGGGGAGGAGAGCTATTCTTCTCCCCTCTTCCGCGCGAAAGTAATGTCTGTTCCCCCCCTGGTGTCGGGATAGGCCTTTTGCATAGGACACGAACAACGACCAATTTGGACGTAGGGACAGCCCTTCAGGATGAACCCTTGTGGCTGTCTTGGGGGAGGTGCGGACAGGGACCCCGCCTTGGCGGGATTTCGCAAGCTCAACAAGTCCTGAACCGTATGGTTCAGGACAAGCCCCGTCCCTAAACAGGTTTCACAGAATCAAAGAATCGTCGATAAACAAACTAAAAAGGAGTGATGAAGATGAGCAAAATCATAGGAATCGACCTGGGAACCACCAACTCGTGTGTGGCAGTGATGGAGGCTGGAAATCCCATGGTTATTCAGAATGCGGAAGGATCGAGGACTACGCCCTCAGTAGTTGCATTCTCCAAAGAGGGCGAGAGATTGCTGGGCCAGGTGGCCAAAAGGCAGGCCATCACCAATCCGGAGAACACGGTCTTTTCCATCAAGAGATTTGTGGGACGAAAGTTCAAAGAGGTGGGATCCGAGATAAAAACCGTTCCATTCAAGGTGACCGAAGGACCAAACGGCGAGGCCAGGGTCAAGATCCAGAGCAAGGAGTATTCGCCCCCGGAGATCTCGGCCATGATCCTGCAGAAGATGAAGCAGACTGCAGAGGACTATCTGGGTCAAAAGGTGACCGAGGCGGTGATCACCGTCCCGGCATATTTCAACGACAGCCAGAGGCAGGCTACCAAGGACGCAGGAAAGATCGCCGGGCTGGACGTGAAAAGAATTATAAACGAGCCCACCGCAGCCGCCTTAGCCTATGGACTGGACAAGAGTAAGGACCACAAGATCGCGGTTTACGACTTAGGTGGCGGAACCTTCGACATCTCCATATTGGAGCTGGGCGACGGAGTCTTCGAGGTGAAGTCCACCAATGGAGACACCCATCTGGGAGGAGACGACTTCGACAAGTGCATAATCGACTGGATCGTGGCCGAGTTCAAAAAGCAGGAAGGCATCGACCTATCCAAAGATGCCATGGCTCTCCAGCGACTCAAGGAGGCTGCGGAGAAGGCTAAATGTGAGCTCTCCAGCACCATGGAGACCAGCATCAACCTCCCCTTCATAACCGCGGACGCCTCCGGACCCAAGCACTTAAACCTGACCCTGACCAGGGCCAAGCTGGAACAACTGGTGGACGACCTGGTTCAGAGGACCGTCGAGCCGTCCAAGAAGGCTTTAGCAGATGCAGGCTTGTCTGTCTCAGACATAGCTGAGGTGATCTTGGTGGGCGGGATGACCCGCATGCCCAAAGTCCAGGAGACGGTCAAGCAGCTTTTTGGCAGGGAACCGCACAAGGGAGTCAACCCGGACGAGGTGGTGGCAGTTGGAGCGGCCATTCAGGGCGGGGTCTTATCCGGCGACGTAAAGGACGTGCTTCTCTTGGATGTCACCCCCCTGTCGCTGGGCATCGAAACCCTGGGAAACGTATTCACCAGGCTGATCGAGAGGAACACTACCATACCCACCCGCAAGAGCGAGATATTCACCACCGCCCAGGATAGCCAGACCTCGGTGGAGGTTCACGTGCTTCAGGGTGAGCGGCCCATGGCCATTGACAACAAGACTACCGGCAGGTTTCACTTGGACGGTATACCTCCTGCACCCCGCGGGAGGCCTCAGATCGAGGTGAGCTTCGATATCGACGCCAACGGCATCCTAAATGTCTCCGCTAAGGATAAGGCCACCGGAAAGGAGCAGAGCATCCGGATCGAGGCATCCAGCGGAATGACCGAGAGGGAGATCCAGCAGATGGTGAAGGATGCCGAGGCCCACGCGGACGAGGACAAGAACAAACGCGAGCAGGCAGATACAAAGAACCGGGCTGACCAGATGGTCTTCGAGACGGAGAAGGGACTGCAGGAGTACGGAGGCAAGCTGGATTCCGACACCAAAACCAGGGTGGAGGCCGCCGTGGCGAGAGTCAAAGAGGCGTTGAAGACAGACAACTTAGATGAGATAAAATCAGCCACCGAGGCGCTCACCCAAACCTGGCACGAGGCGGCCGGCAAGATGTACCAAAAGACTCAAGCAAGCGCTCAGCAGGCCCAGGGAACGACCTCTCAAACCGGACAGACGGAAGGAAAGAAAGACGGCGAGCCTGTGAATGCTGACTACGAGGTGGTAGAGTGAGCAGGCTAGCACAGGCATCTGGGTCTCAGATCATATCGGCAGATGCACCTCCCCGAGATGCGGAGGTGCATCTGCGGTACCGACAACCATGGCGGTGAAAGTGCCGCATTTTTCTTTCTGATTCCGACAACCCTCAAATTGTAGCGAGAGAGCATACGTAAAGATAGAGTCCCGGTGATGAAGCAAAAAGAAAAGAGGTAAGGCTTGGTGGAGAAGTACCTGGAAAACGTCGAGAAACTGGAGATAAACAGATACCTGCAGGTAATCATCGCCTCCAAGTACGCCAGACTCGTAAACTCACGACTTGCCAGAGAGAGGCAAAAGGAGCAGACCGAGGAGACCGAAAAGGAAAGTGAACCCCAGCCGTATCGCAGAGTGGCCAGCGAAGCCCTCCAGGCTCTTGTCGACGGGAGAATAGAATACGAGAGGCCGGAGGAAGATAATCGTTGACGGACGCGGGAAAGATGCTTACCTTTCAGCACAGTTCACGGGAGCAGACACATGCCAACTTATGAATATGAATGCCAGAAATGCGATCACCGGTTTGAGGAGTTCCAGAGCATGACCGACGAACCCGTGAAAACCTGTCCCCTCTGTGGAGGAGAGGTCAAAAGATTGATCTCCGGCGGAGGAGGGCTGCTGTTCAAGGGAAACGGGTTCTACATAACCGATCATCGAAGCGAGTCGTACAAAAGGAAAGAACGCGAGGAGAAGGGGCTTCCGGCCAAAACGAGTGAGAAAAAAGAGAACAAGGAACCGGCAGTTAAGAAAACTGAATAGCCGGAACAAAAAGCGAACTGAAGTCCACCCAAGGCGGGAGTCCTCTCTCGCCTTTTTGCGTTTTTGCATTGAAGTGCGGAGTGTCAGGCTTCATCCGGCCATCAGCCTCTATAGTGTTCAGCTTCGGCCGACCCGATGGTGTGCCCAAAGTCAGACAGTCCATAGGAGATGGAGCTTCGACCGTGCGCTTGGCGAATACGCCCTGGAGTGTTCGGCTTTAGCCGAACATGAAGTCTGCCTATAGGTAGACACTCCAAAGTCTGTCCTAACGACTGGATCTAAAACCGCTGGAGAGGGATCTTGACAAAACCGACGGAGAGGCTTATTTTGCTTCTGCCTGCAATCATAAGATCATTGAAGGAGGAAACCAGGTCAGATGGCGCAGAAAGACTATTACGAGACATTGGGGGTCTCCGAAAAGGCCAGCGACAATGAGATAAAGAAAGCCTACCGGCGTCTGGCCAAGAAGTACCACCCGGACCGCAATCCCAATAATACGATGGCCGAGGAGAAGTTCAAGCAGGTTTCCGAGGCACACGACGTCTTGGCCAATCCGCAGAAGAGGAAGCAGTACGATCAACTCAGGAGGATGGGGCAAGGGGCGTTTACGGGCTCTGAAGGTTTCCAGGGTTTTCAAGACATCTTTTCCGGTAGAAGAGGAAAGAAAGCCACCTTCTCTTCTGAGGGTCTGGGTGGATTTGGCGATCTGGGGGATCTGTTCAGCAGCATCTTTGACATGGGCGAAACCTCCAGACGGCAAAGGTGGGGGCCGCAGAGAGGGACAGACCTCTACACCGAGGTGGAGATTCCCTTTGACCTTGCCGTCTCCGGCGGCAAGACCCCGATTGAGCTTAAGAAGAAGGAAACCTGCCCGGTGTGTGCCGGCACCGGCGCCAAGCCCGGCACCACACCATCCACCTGCCCGGAGTGCAAAGGGTCCGGCATGGTCTCCTTTGCCCAGGGTGCCTTTGCCGTGAGCCGCCCATGTCCCCGATGCCTGGGACGAGGCAGGATCATCAGCTCTCCCTGCCCGCAATGCGGCGGCAGAGGAGAGTCCTTTGCGCAAAAGAGGATTCTGATCGGAATCCCTGCCGGCATAAACGATGGAACACAATTAAGGCTGCGGGGACAGGGTCAGCCCGGAACCGCAGGAGGTCCTGCCGGAGACTTGATCGTGAAGGTCCGGGTGGGATCGCACCGATTCTTTGAGCGAAGGGGAAAGGACGTTCACTGCAAGATTCCCATAAACGTTGCTCAGGCAACGTTGGGAAGCAAGATCAGGGTCAGAACGCTGGATGGGAAGGTTGACCTGAAGATTCCGCCCGGAACTCAAAGCGGCACCAGATTCAGATTGAAAGACAAGGGGGTGGAGATTAATGGGTCTCGGGGAGATCAGTACGTGGAGGTCTTCGTCCAGATTCCCAGGAAGATAAGTGAAAAACAAAAGAAGCTTATAGAGGAATTCGCGAAAGAGAGCAAAATGAGACACTAATGTCGCGTCGCGAATGAATCGAGTTGCATACCCGTTCTCGGAAAGGAAGCATTAAAATGGACGTGATGACTAGGATAAAAGAGAAAGCGAAATCCCGCAGGAAAAGAGTGGTTCTGCTTGAGGGAACGGAAAAGAGGATGATTCAAGCGACCAAAACGATTCTGGACGAGGGTTTAGCCGAGGTCAACCTGCTGGGCGATGAGGAGGTTATAGGAGAGCTTGCCAGCTCACATGACCTGGATTTAAGCAAGGTGAAAGTGATCACCCCGGCTAATTCCTCCCGCTTGGATGAATATGTTGAGGAGTACTATGGCTTGAGGAAGAAAAAGGGAATCACTTTGGATCAAGCCAGAAGCACCATTCTTAATCCTCTGTTTTATGGAGCCATGATGGTAAGAAAGGGTGAGGCGGACGGGTCGGTGGCCGGCTCGATTAACTCCACTGCCGACGTAATGAGGGCAGCCATACAGATCATTGGCACTGCTCCCGGCATCGACTTGGTCTCCAGCTCGTTCCTCATGGCTCTGCCGAAGTTTCGAAGCGATAAGGACGAAGTCCTTGTCTTTGCCGACTGCGCGGTAATTCCCGATCCCGATCCAGCCGGGCTGGCCTCGATTGCCATCTCTTCTGCTCAAACCATGCAGGGCCTGACAGGGGAGGAACCGAGAGTGGCCATGCTCTCCTTTTCCACCAAGGGGAGCGCCGAACACGAGATGGTGGACAAGGTGAGAGAAGCGACACGGATTGCAAAGGAACTGAAACCCGACCTTATCATTGAAGGGGAACTTCAGGCGGATTCGGCCATTATTCCCCAGGTGGCTCAAAAGAAGGCGCCGGACAGCCTTATCCGGGGAGAGGCAAACGTCCTGATCTTTCCGGATCTGAATTCAGGCAACATTGCCTACAAACTGGTTCAGCGGATGGCCAAGGCGCAGGCCATCGGCCCCATAATTCAGGGATTGGCCAAACCAGCTAATGATTTGTCGCGAGGATGCAGCGTTGACGATATCGTAAACGTGGTGGCAATTGCCATGACCATGGCTTAGTATACCTCACCCCCTTTGGTCCCCCTCTCCATTTTATGGAGAGGGGGAGATAGGGGGAAAGGTAAGGAATACGATATGAAAGAAATACGCTCTTTCTTTTTGGCCGGCATAATCCAGGGGTCTAACACTGGCAAGACCCTGCAGAGTCAGGATTATCGGAACAGAATAAAAGCGCTTCTGCGGAAACACTTTCCCCAGGCCAAGATCTTCGATCCGGTGGAGAAGCATCCCGATTCGGTGAACTACGACTACCGGACCGGCGAGTCGGTCTTCTTAGGCTACATAAAGCTGGCCACCGACTGCGACTGTATGATCGCCTACCTCCCGGAGGCTTCTATGGGAACCGCCATAGAGATGTGGGAATGCTATAAGAGAGGAGTGCCGGTCTGGACAGTGAGCCCCATGAAGGAGAACTGGTCGGTGAAATTCCTATCCAAGAGGATATTTGAATCCTTAGACGATTTCGAAAGGTATTTGAAGACGTACCACCCTGAATAAGAAAGAGACATCGCACGCGAATGCTAAAAAAAGCCGCAGCTAATCTTAGTCGGGGCGGACACAGATGTCCGCCCTGATTTGAGTTGCTCCAAAGCGCTTTCATGATGCCGCCAGGTTATTTGACTCAGACGAAACGAACATGGTCATAAACTCCACCCTCATATTCTGCTTGATTCCCGAACTCAAGAAAGTCCTTCTGGGAATGAAGATTGCAGCAATCTATGCTTCCCCTGATCAGAAAGAGGTCTTATTCAATCTCCGGAGAAGAAACAGGGCAGCCGACCTCTTCTTCTCTGCCCATTCGGATGACTGCCGGATTGAGGTCTGGGAGGAAGATAAAGAGGGTCGCGAGGAGGATTTCCAGAAGACCAACCTCTTCCGGTATGCTGTCGGGGGATACGTTCAGGACGTAGCACAGTTGGGTTTCGACCGGGTGATCAAGATCTCCTGCGAGAAGAAGACACAATTTGGAGCGGGCGAGAGCTTCGATCTCATCTTCGAGTTGACCGGACGATACAGCAACCTGATTCTGGTAAAGGAGGGCCAAAGGATTGTCGATTGCCTCAGAAAGATAGATTCCGCCCGCAGCTCCTTCAGGCAGATCCTGCCCGGAGGAACCTATCTCCCTCTGCCATCTCCCCAAAAAAGAAATCCGCTGTCGATAAGGAAAGAGGAATTCGTCGAACTGATCCAGGCTTCCCATACCCCGGTACGCGAACGATTGAGTTCGGGGTTCATGGGACTGGACCAGTTCCTGGCAAGAAAGATCGTATTTGAAGCTGGCGTCGAGGTAGAAAAGAAAACATCGGACTTCACTCAAGGCCAAACCGAACGTCTGTGGGAAGCATTTTCCCAGACCTTTGAAAAGATAACGAACTATGATCTCGCCTTTCTGGTCATCCTTGACGCTGATGATTACCCCGAAGCCATCAGCAGTCTGGATCTACCTTTTATCCCGGATCATCAGAAAATCTCATTTGAGAGCTTAAACTCCACCGTAAGAGGATTCTTCTCCCTCAGGCAGGAGAAGGAGACGCGCAAGAAAGAAATCCAGAAGCTGTCTCTCATCTGTCGGCGCAGTCTGAAAAGACTCAAAGCCAGAGCCAAGAAGATCGAGGATGACCGGGCACAGGCAGAAAGGTCAGAGGAGTTCAAGAGATGCGGCGAGCTTCTGATGCTGAACAAGGAGAACATCAAGAAGGGACTGAGTTCGGTCAGGCTAACAGATGTATTCGAGCCAGAGAGTCCTGAAGTCGAGGTGTCCTTAGATCCGAAACATAGCGCAACCAGAAACGCCCAGATCTATTTTAAGAAATACAAGAAGGCAAAAGATGCCCTCAGCATAATTGAAAAGCGAAGGTCGGAAACCGAAAACCGGATAACTCGACTGGAGCGAATCGGTGAGCAATTGGAGTCACATGACGAGAACGTCGATTTAGAGGCAATCCGCAGGAGTTTAACCCAATTAGGATTCTTGAAGGAGCCAAAACCTCGCACGGCGAAAGGAAAGCAGAAAGAGTTCTCAGGCAGAACGTTCTTGACTAAGAGCGGCTGTGAAATTCTGGTGGGACGAAACAACAAGGAAAACGACTACCTGACCTTCAAGTTCGCCCGACCCGATGATCTGTGGTTTCATGCCCAGGACGTTCCCGGCTCCCACGCCCTCCTCAGGAAAAAGGAGAAGAAAACGGAGCCCTCACCGTCGGATATAAGAGAGTCCGCGCAGGTGGCTGCATATTTCAGCAAGGCCAGGGGGGAGAAGAAGGCGGCGGTGATTTACACCCAGGCCAAGTACGTCCGCAAGCCCAAAAAAGGAAAGCCGGGCTTGGTTCTGGTGGAAAGAGAGAAGAGCATCGTAGTCGAACCCGGGTTACCGAATCAATGATAATCACGTCTGCGCAGGAACGATGAAGAAAGAATATGGGAGCTTAGCCCGGAACCTAACCTAAGTTAGGTTCCGGGCTTCTGCATGGGTCATCCAGAGGACGAAGGAAAGGTGGGGTTTATAGTGGTACTCAGGGAATTTGATTCTCTCGTTTTTGCCTTGTCGGAACTCCCTATGCACGCTAACCCAGCATGTCGGATGGACTTGGAGGCGTATTACTAATTTACAACATTTGTAAATTTATATATCAACAAAATCAAACATCACCCGTATAATACTAATGAATGGATATTCAATTCCAAGATTCAAAACTTGATCGGTTAGCTTTCGATGAAACCTATGTTGGTAAGTGGTCACCAGCCCTGATGCGGGCCTACCGAAAGCGAGTTAACCAAATAAGGGAAGCACCCAATCAACAGGTTCTATATGCCTTCAAAGGGTTGCACTTGGAGAAACTCAAGAAGGGGAAAATGCGAGGCAAACACTCGATGAAAATCAATGACCAGTTTCGGCTGATCGTAGGGTTTGCGAAAAAGAACGGAAAGGATACTGTAATCATTATCAAAATAGAGGATTACCACTAACATGGAAAAAAGACTCATCCCCGAAGCATTCCATCCTGGTGAATATATACGTGAAGAGGCAGAAGCACGAGGATGGTCATCGAGCGATTTAGCCGATATTCTGGGATACGAGCGTAATGTGATTAGTGATCTTCTCACTGGAAGGCGCTCAGTTTCACCGCTAATGGCCAAGGCGCTCGGCGATGCCTTTGGCACTGGCGCACAAGTTTGGCTAAATCTACAAGCTGCATACCGGTTAGCAACGTCCTCAAGAAAGGATGATGCAGTTGCAAAACGCGCCAGATTGTACGAAGTGGCGCCTATCAGAGAAATGCAGAAACGTGGTTGGATCGAACAGTCAACAAACGTGGATGTTTTAGAGGCACAAGTATGTCAGTTTCTCGAAATACAAAACATCGGCGATATCGGCGATGAAGTCCCATTTGCGTATGCAGCAAGGCAGTCTATCGATTACCGCACAAAACCCAATCCCTCACAGACGGCTTGGCTAATGAGAGTCAGGAAATTAGCGAAAGCATGGCACGTAGAGAAACCTTATTCCCATCGCGCTTTCAACGCTATGATGAGAGAGCTTGAGCCCCTTCGCGCAGAACCGGAAGAAATCCGTCACCTACCAAAAGTCTTATCTCATTATGGAATACGTTTCCTCGTTGTGCAACATCTACCGAAGACAAGAATTGACGGAGCCTGTTTTTGGCTGGATAAACACTCCCCCGTAATAGCGGTATCATTACGATATGATCGGATCGATTGGTTTTGGCATTCGCTTGTACACGAATTAAAACACGTGAGAGATCGTGATGGAGCGGATGAGTCTGTTCTGGAAACCCAGCTGGTGGGTGAAGACGCGCAGCCACACGGCCAGAAGGAAGAGAAACAGGCTGATGAATTCGCCGTTGCGTTTCTTGTCAATCAGGCAAGGTTGAAGGAGTTTATCGGTCGGAAAGACCCTATTTACTCCAACAAAGACGTGATGAACTTTTCAAGGCTAATTGGAGTACACCCAGGAATAGTCGTGGGCCAGCTGCAATTCACGAAGAAGATCCCATATTCTCACTTCCGTAGCATGCTAGTTAAGGTTAGAGATATCGTAACAGCCACCGCCCTGACCGATGGGTGGGGTACAACCATCACACTATAAAGGATGTTGTATATGTCCACATACGCAAAACAGATGCAGCACATAGCCGGTAAGTATATGCAGGAGCATCACGTAGAATACATAAATCCCCGTGATGTAGCAGACTGGGCGATCCGTAGAGGTTTGTGGCAGCCAGAGCGGTCGGCACTAATGCGCCAGTTCACGGAGATTCTCAGCCGTGCCCTCCGAGAGGAATATATAACCGATCCCCAAGGTCGAAGAGTTCGTTCGAAGCATGCGATCGTTGAAGAGAAGGATGGAGAGCAGACCTCGCTGTGGGGCGACATTCGAACTGCCAACCGGAAGCACATGGCGCTTTCATTTCAGCAGCGCCGTAGACAAATAGTCGGCGATTGTCGACAACTTAAGACCGATGTTGATAGCTACAACGAGAATTACAACAAGGTTGAACCTATTCAGATGAGCTTCAACTTCAGTGACGATCTTGTGGAAGCTGAGTCGGGGGCAACAATTCGGAGGTCTTCCGCCAGCGCGCGTTCGCGACTTTCTTCGCTATCGTCCGCCTCTGCCTAGGTCTGGGCTTTTCGCCCTCGCCTTTCTACACTTGGGGCCTCCCAAACGTCTCAATTCTATGGCTTTTGAGCCCCTTTTGGGAACCTTCTTGCTCTGCTTTTATTAGGGGCTGCTGATCGGTAGTTTCATCCGCGATATCTTT
>CBDUQU010000009.1:0-38880 GCA_965369445.1 uncultured bacterium
AGTCTGTTGATCGGAGGTGAAAATTGAGCGCGGGTCACTTTCTCTCAATTATATTTGCGTTTGTCATCATCTTTACCGTGATGGCGTTCTTGTGGTCGAGAGCCAAGGGCAAAAAAAGAAGAATCTCTCCGGAGCTTTACATCGACGCTCTGAAGGCTCTCCTGGCCGGTGAGGAAAGATCTGCCTTCCAGAAACTCCGGCAGGTTGCCAGAGACGACCCCGACAACGTGGATGCGTACCTGAAGTTGGGGGACCTCTTCAGAAAAAACGAGAGATTCGATAAGGCTCTGCAGATACACCGGGAGCTTACCCTTCGTCCCGCGCTTTCTCAGGATGAGAAAAGGGAAGTTTTGAGAAGCTTAGCCTTAGACTTTTCAGCTTCAGGGAATCATGAGAAGGCCATCTCGGTTTTGGAGGAGTTGCTCAAAACGTCGGAAAAGGACGAGAGGGTCGCTTTCAGGCTGCTGTCCGAATATGAGGAGACCGGAAGATGGGAGGAGGCCTTTCAACTGAGGAAGAAGAGCTCCCATCGCAGAGGGGACGAGACCAACAGGATACTTGCGCTTTACAAGGTTTTCTGGGGGAAAGAGCGGGCGGAAAAAGGGGAACTGCACAAGGCCAGGGTTGCCTACAAGGAAGCGCTGAACTACGACGAAAGATGTGTGCCCGCCTATATTTACTTAGGCCAAGCTTACCATCGCGACCAGAGGCCGAAGGATGCGGTTCAGTACTGGAAAAAGCTTCTTGAAATGGCGCCCGCCGCCGGGTATCTGGTTTTCGATGATCTGGAGAAAACCCTGTTTGAACTGGGGGAGTATGGTGAGACATCCGAGATTTACGAAAGAATCTTAAGCCGGAACCCCAAGGACACCTTTGCCCTTTTTTCCCTGGCCCGAATCTATGAGAAAAAAGGGATGGTCGAAGCCGCCATCGAGAAATACAAACAGATCATCGACGCCGACTCCGGCCTTCTGTCCGCCAGGCTGAGTCTAACAAAGCTGTATCAACAGGAGGGCCGGAAAGAAGAATCAACCGACCTTTTAGATGACCTGATACGAATTTTCCCGCCGGCAGAAAAAGAGTATACCTGCCAGCAGTGTGGACACACGATCCGCCAGCCTCTCTGGAGATGTCCGTCCTGCAAGTCCTGGAATTCCTTTGATCTTTAAAGCCATGAAGAGAAGGATTCTGCCACGGGGGACGTGTTCGTTTTTTCTTCTTTTCATGCTGGTCAGCCCTGTGCCTGGTGGCCTGGGCTTCGGCCAGACTCTGGAGGATGCGGTCCGGCATTTTCAGGCCGGTCGACTGGAGGAGGCAAAACGTACCCTGCTGGATTCCGCGGACGAACTCGCCGATGAGCCGGCGATACTGTTCTACCTGGGAAGGGTGGAGGAGGAGGGAGCTCTGTCCCGGAGATATCTGGAAAGCGTGGCAGATCGTTGTCCGGGCTGGCTCAGGTCGGCAGAGGCAGGACTTCTCGTCTGCAAGTATGAGTTCTGCAGGGGCATGAACCTCAACACCATTGAACAGGCAGGCAAGTTTGGGGAAACTTTCGCTCAAAGCGAGGCTGCGCCAGAGTTTTTGTGGATATCCGGATGCTCCTTTTTGGCCATGGGTCAGGCCGACTCAGCGCTCTCTGAGTTTGAGCAAATACTCAGATCGTTTCCCGGGTCAAGTTGGGCTCAGTGGGCTCAACTGGGGAAGGGCGACTGCTTCTTCGCAGGGGAGAACTACGAACAAGCCATCGCCCAGTACAACAGGGTCGTGCACGACTATAAGTATTCGGAAGCCTTTCCTTTCGCTCTCTCTGGGTTAGCTAAGTCTTTCCACCGACTGGAGGATTGGGAAGAAGCTCTCCTGTACCAGAATCTGCTAAAGGAGAAATACCCGCGCTCTCCCGAGTCGGTTCTGAATCCGGCCGAGACCGAGAGACCGACGAGAGGAGCCCAGGCAGAACGTCTGGCCGGGATCAGATATACCATTCAACTGGGTGTCTTCGGCGAAAAGCAGAACGCGCTTAAACTTCGCTCCCAATTTCAAAAACAAGGCTACTCCATCAGGGTCAAAAGCAAAACCATCGGAGGAAAAAAATATCGCTCAGTCCAGCTTGGATCATTTGTATCTTACCAGGAGGCGGTGAAACTCAAGAAGAAGCTTGAATCGCAAACCGGCGAAAGTTACAGGATAGTGATACAGTGAATCCGGGGCAAAATTTCGAGAACTCCCGGCTGGTTTGCGGTCCGTGGGTCTGCCCATTCACAGCTGATTAAGTGCGGAGTCGGACCGTATCCTTTAATCGTCTGAAGGAGGGTTTGGAGTGTTCACCTTCCATCGACAAGCTTCCTTCGGGTCTGCCCAGACGCCCAGACGGGCCCGTCCAGGGGCAAGCGTCTGCTTGAGGCTCAGGGTCGAAGACAGGACGGTGACAATTCGACTTCGCTCACTTTCCCTGAGCAAAGTCGAACCGTTAGGTGAACCGGACAACAATCAGTAGTGACTCCGGCAGTGAATAGTTTTTGGTCAAGCTGAAGTCGCAGATCCCGCCGAGGCGGGGCCTGACACTCCGAAAAGCATCAACCTTCAGAAGGGCGGACCTTGGCCTTCCTTCTCGCTAAAAAACAAAAGCCTCGAAGGGACGCATATCTTAGGAATCACTATGGCAGAAGATCTCACGCCTTTGATGCGGCAGTATTTTAAGATCAAGAGCAAGTACCCGGAAGAGATCGTCTTCTTTCGTATGGGCGACTTCTATGAGATGTTCGGCGAGGACGCCAAGGTGGCGTCCCGGATATTGGGTATCGCATTGACCTCTAGGGGGCAGATCAAAGGAGAGAAGATCCCCTTAGCCGGGATTCCCCACCACGCTGGCGACAGGCACTGAGCCAAGCTCCTCAGGGCGGGCAAGAAGGTGGTGGTGTGCGAGCAGGTGGAGGATCCCAAGCTGGCGAAAGGAATCGTCAAAAGAGACGTGGTGGAGGTAATCACCCCCGGAACGGTCACGGTGGACGGCGTGATCGACGGAAGCGAAAGCAACTACTTAGCCAGCCTCTCCGGAGACGAAGAGAAATTGGGCCTGTCCATTCTGGATCTAACCACCGGCGAGTTCAAACTGGATCAGGGTGAAGAATCGAGGATGCTCGATAGGTTGGGTGTGCTGAACCCGTCTGAGATCATCGTAGCCGATGGCTGGCCGGAGGAAAAGAAAAAAAACCTGAAATCGTCTGTCGCGGAGACGACGCTAACTACCCTGGACGATTGGAAGTTTGACCACGACGTCGCCTATCAGATGCTGCTGGAACACTTCAAGGTCAGCTCCCTGCACGGATTTGGGTGCGAGGGGATGAGATGGGGGGTATCGGCAGCAGGCGCCATACTGGCCTACCTCAAGCAGACCAAGAAATCTCTCCTTTCCCACGTCAATAAGATCTCCCCCTTCTCTGAAGACGGGCTCATGGTTCTGGATTCCAATACCATTCGAAACCTGGAGCTTCTGACCTCCCTGAGGGGCGAGGAGAAAGGACCCACTCTCTACTCCCTGCTCAACCGAACCAGGACCCCCATGGGGGCGCGGCTCTTGAGGGGCTGGATCATCCGACCCCTGTTGAACCCGGATAAGATCCAAGAAAGACAGGAAGCCATCGGAGAATTGATCCGGAATAAGGGTCTGTCGTCTGATCTGGTCAGCCGGATCAAAAGTATATCGGACTTGCAAAGGCTTGCCGGGAAGATCGGATGCGGAAAGGCCAGCCCCAAAGACTTGATCTGGCTGAAGGATTCTCTTGAACAGGTGCCGGGAATAAGGTCCTTTCTGAAAGCTGCCGATTCTGAGCTGTTGATCTCAGTGAGGGAGGATTTTCCGGACACCTCTGATCTGTCCAGGCTGATCGAAAACTCCATCGTGGACGATCCCCCTTTGGTTTTGACCGAAGGTGGAATACTCAAGTGCGGATTCTCCTCTGAGCTGGACGGTCTGAAGGAAGAGATAAGAGGAAGTAAGCAGTGGATCGCCGGATTACAGGAGGAGGAAAGGAAGAGAACCGGCATCCCCTCGCTGAAGGTGGGTTTTAACAGGGTCTTCGGGTATTTCATCGAGGTGACCAAGCCTCATCTCTCCAAGGTGCCGCAGGAGTACATCCGCAAGCAGACCATGGTGAATGCCGAGAGATTCGTCACGCCCCAGCTCAAGGAGAGAGAGGCTCACATTCTGGGAGCAGAGGAGAAGATATTCAAACTGGAACACGATCTGTTCTTAGAGCTCAGGTTAAAGGTGGCGCAAGAGACCGGGAAGATCCAGAGGACGGCAGAGCTGGTGGCAATCTTAGATGTCTTGCTGAGCTTAAAGGGGGTGGCTGAAAGACACAATTACGTCCTTCCGGAGATCGACTCAGGCGAGGAGATCGTGATCGAGGAGGGACGCCATCCGGTTATCGAAAACGTTTTGGAACCGGGAAACTTCGTTCCCAACGACACTGAGATCGACGGCGAGATTGAGCAGATCCATATCATCACCGGCCCCAACATGGCGGGGAAGTCGACGTACTTGAGGCAGGTGGGCCTGATAGTACTGTTGGCCCAAATGGGATCGTATGTCCCGGCCAAATCTGCTAAAATCGGCCTGGTGGACAGAATTTTCACCCGGGTGGGCGCTACCGACTACCTGACCTTGGGACAGAGCACTTTCTTGGTGGAGATGATAGAGACTGCGAACATCTTGAACAATGCCGGCCCCGGGAGCCTGATCCTTTTAGACGAGGTGGGACGGGGGACTTCCACCTTTGACGGTCTCTCCATCGCCTGGGCGGTGACGGAATACATCCACAACAACCCCAAGATATCCGCAAAGACCCTCTTCGCCACGCACTATCATGAACTGACCGAGTTGGCCCAATTCCTGCCGCGGGTTAAGAACTATCAGGTAGCGGTGAAACAGTGGGAGGACGAGATAATTTTCTTACGGAAAATCGTCCCCGGCGGGTGCGACGACAGTTACGGAATCCACGTGGCGCGGCTGGCGGGGATTCCTGATAAGGTTCTGAAGCGAGCCAAAGAGATATTAGCGGATTTAGAATCAGGCGAACTTTCATCACTTAAGGCGGGTGGAACCGTTTCCGAGCCGGCCGCCTACCAGTTAAGCATATTTTCTGCCAAGGATAATCTGATCACGGAGGAGCTGAAAAAGATCGATCTGGACAAACTCACGCCGATACAAGCTCTTAACAAGCTGAACCAATTGAAAAGAAAGACGGGAGGATAACAAACCTGGCTTTGGCTGACCGGTTCTATGCCCGGCAGCTTGGAGGTCCGAATTCCTGAAACTGAAATAACAGGTTATATTCGAAGCTAACCTTTATCTCGCGTTCGCCAAACACAGAGAAGAGTCCTTATGCCCGGAAGTGATCAACGACAGGAGAAGACCAGGGTTCTAGGAAGAGAAGCAAGCCTCAAGCTGGCCATTGTGGGGGGCGTGCTGGTTGGGCTGATCGCCATCTACTTAGTCTGGAGCAACCTGTCTTCGACTCCGTCGGAGAAAACCGTCAGGATGATCAAGGAGTCGGAAAGAATCTCGGCGGGGGTGATAGACTATCTGGACGGACTACCCCAGACTGAGAACGTGCAGCTGAAGGGGTTCTTCGAAAAAGCCTTTTCCCGGTACCAGACGGGCGAATACACCGAGGCGATAGATCACCTCAATATGTGTCTGCAGTTGAGGACTCAGGATGACGAGAGAGCCGCGCTTCTGATTCTGAATGGTAACTGCCTTCTGCTGTTGGAGAACGTCCCTGGAGCGGAGGGTCTGTACCGACGGGCTTTGGTATTTGCCGACAGAGTGGAAAGCAAGGGTGCCAGCGCCGCAGCCTGGGGTAACCTGGCCCTGATCCAACAGCGAGTTGGCAATCTGGACAGCGCGCTGAGCTTGCACCAGGAGGCTTTGATCCGTCACCAGAAGTCTGGGAGCAAGAAAGAGAAAGCCATGGAGCTTGGAAACCTGGGGCTGTTCTATCAGGCTAAGCGGGATCTGGATAGGGCGCTTGCGTATCATCAGGCGGCTCTGGACATCTTCAAGGAGATCGACCATTCCCTTGGACAGATGAGTCAACAGAGCCATCTTGGCTGGATTCGTCAAACCCGGGGGAAGGCCGACAGCTCCCTGATCCATTATCAAGAAGCCCTGGAGATAAGCAGGAAGGTGGGCTTTGCAGAGGGCGAGGCCAGTCAGCTCAGCAACATCGGGCGGGTACATCAGGGCCTGGGTCGCCCGGATACGGCCTTAGACTACTACCAACAGGCCCTGAAGATAGATAAAGAGACCGGTTTCAAAAAGGGGGAGGCTCAAGACCACCTGACCATGGGTTGGATCTACGAGCAGAAGGGAGAACTGGAGAAAGCTCAGAAGAGCTACAGGAAGTCGGCCAGCCTGAACAAAAAGGCCGGCTTCAAGGAAGGCGAAGCCAGGGCCCTCTCCAGCCTGGGTATGATCTATCGACGTCTTGAAGAGCCAACTGAAGCCTTGGAGGCTCTTAGCCAGGCATTGGCGATTTGCCGAGAAATAGGAAACAGAGGGGCTGAGGCAAATCTCCTGCGCCAGATTGGCAAATTGCACGAAACAAGAGGAGATGATGACGCCGCATTGGCCCACTATGAGGAGGCGTTGGAAATCTATAAGGATATGGGTGATCTCAGGAGTAAGGCCAGGGTTCTCCACTCCGTCGGCGAGATTCAGAAACGCCGGGGAAACCTACAGCTGGCCTTGGAACACTTTCAAGATGTGTTGGAAATAACCAGAAGCTTCGACGATCGGTACAGCGAAGCCATGGCTCTCATGGCCATCGCCCAAACGAACATGGTCAATGGAGATACGGAGCAGGGCCTGAAGTTCGCCAATCAGGCGCTGAAGATCTTAAGAGAGATTGGAGCCGACCAAGAGGCGGCGATGGTAGCGGAGAGCATAAAAAGAGCGGAAGAATCGCTTGAACAAACTGAAAAGAGCATGACGGATGACAGAGAAAGCATGATTAATGACGAATGAAGGATGACCGATAAAGCATGACTGATGACGAATGAAGAATGACGAACGGAAACAATGACGAATGAAGAAGGAATGATGAAGGATCATCCCTGTGACTGTTTATGAGAAATTCGAAGATATGCCCATCTGGAAATCGGCCAAGGATCTGGCAGTTAAGATATACCAGACTACCAAAGACCAGAAGTTTCGAAGAGACCATTCTTTGGTCGACCAGATCCGGAAAGCGTCGATTTCTGTTTCGAGCAATATAGCTGAGGGATTCGAGAGGGGATCAAGAAGAGAACTTGTCCAGTTCCTGTACATTGCCAAAGGCTCCTTAGGGGAAGTGAGGAGCCAGTTGCAGGTTTGTTCCGAATTGGGCTACATCGACCAGGAAAGTGTGCATGACCTTTTATCCCAAACGTATGATCTCTCAAGACAATTGGGTGCTTTCATCTCCTCGATCAAGAAGAGGGTCCGAAGTTAATTCGTCATAATTTATCAGTCATTCGTCATATCTGAGGCATGGGAAACAACATAACCATATTGCCCGATGATTTGGTGGACAAGATCGCCGCCGGTGAGGTGGTGGAGCGTCCGGCCTCGGTGGTCAAGGAGCTGGTGGAGAATTCAATCGACGCCGGGGCCAAGAACATCAGCGTGGAGATCAAGAGGGGTGGAATAAAATCCATCCGGGTCACCGACGATGGCACGGGGATGGACGAAAAAAACTCGGCGCTGGCGTTTAAGCGACATGCCACCAGCAAGATAAAAGGAGTGGACGATCTTTTTGAGATATCCACCCTGGGATTCAGAGGGGAAGCTTTACCATCCATCGCTTCCGTGTCCCTCCTGGATATGCTTAGCCGAACCGCGGAAGATTTAAGCGGAACCCGACTCAAGATAGAAGGCGGAACGGTGAGGGAAAAAAAGCAGACGGGGGTGCCTGTGGGGACGTCGGTAATTGTCAGAGAACTCTTCTATAACGTCCCGGCGCGAAGAAAGTTCTTGAAGACGGTTCTGACCGAGACCCGGCGTGTCATCGATCTGTTGACCAGGTTCGCCATCGCATATCCGGAGGTCTCGTTTAGGCTTGAAAGCGACGATAGAGAGCTTTTCAATTTCGCAAAAGCAGATGGCCTGAAGCCGAGGATGGGAGACATCTTCGGAAAGAATCAACTTGAGAAGATGATAGAGATTAAAGCCGGCGATGAGCAGCCCACCATCAACGGCTTTCTGGGGAAGCCGGAGATAGCCCGCTCGAACCGGGCGGAGCTTTATCTCTACGTGAACCGGAGGTCAATCGTATCCAAATCACTCTATCACGCGGTGCAGGCAGGATACGGGGAGCTTCTTCCCAGGGGAAAGTATCCTTTCGCCATGATTTTCATCCAGATCGATCGCCACCTGGTGGACGTGAACGTGCATCCCACCAAACATGAGGTGAGGTTTTCCGATGAAAGGGGAGTGCACGATCTGGTCCTGAAAAAAGTCAAGCAGTCTTTTGGGTCTTCGCAGACGATACCGGAACTCACCACGCCCGAAAAGGCAGAGGACCCATTCCGTCCCGGTGCTATGAGGAGAACAGGTACTTCGTTTCAGACAGAAAAACGCTATCCGCAGCAGACCCAACACATGGGACCCTCCGCCTACGGTCAGTCAAAACAGGCGGATCAGGAGTTGACCCAGGAGAGTTTTCTTTCGAAAACTCCAGAAAAGGCGGCAGACATACCGAGTGGTGGTCGGGCTGAGGTGGTGGCGCCGAAGGAAACCGGGCAAGCGGCCAAGCAGAAGGTCGAGCCAGGGGCGGGCAATTACTGGCAACTGGCCGACACCTACATTCTCTCCCAGGCTAAAGGAAACCTGGTGGTGTTGGATCAACATGCTTCTCACGAAAGGATACTATATGAGGAAGCCTTAAGGAATCTGACCGGCAGGCCAGCCTCAGCCCAGCAGGTTCTTTTCCCGATAGTCTCGGAGCTTTCTCCGCGGGAGTATCAGATATTAGAAGAACACAAGGAGTTGATCCGGAGACTAGGGTTTGAGGTCAAGCATTTTGGAGGAAGGTCTATCCTGGTGACGGCAGTCCCGACGCTCGTCAGAAACAAGAGTGGAGAGGTTTTTCTCAAGGAAATTTTGACCCAACTGGAGGAAGAGGGAAGGGTGGAGAAGGATCGGGTGAAGGCGGTGGCAAAGTCGTTTGCCTGCCACGGGGCCATTAAAGCAGGGGAGAGGCTTAACATGGAGGAGATGCAGGGCCTGGTAAAGCAGTTATTCACCACGGATGAACCTTACTCCTGCCCACACGGCCGCCCTACGGTGATTAAACTCTCTTTGGAGGAGTTGAATAAGAAATTCGGTAGAGCCTGAATGCTCTGAAGCGCCTCACCAGGCGATCGAAATCCAGAACCGACAGGGCTGAATGCCTTCTCCTCCGGACAGTCAGTTCTTTCGATAAACAGCGGCGGGAGTTTATCCCGCCCGGTGTATATTCAAACCTGACCTGGAGGTTCGAGACTGGCATTCCGTCAATTGCCGATGAATACCAGAGGCGGAGAAATTAGAGAGCCTCTGTTCAAATTTCAAACAGTTTGTTGTTTTGATAACTTATGATGTCGAACACGAATGGTCGAGTACTGGTGCTTTTGGGCCCCACCTGTGTTGGGAAAACTCAACTCTCACTTAAACTTGCCGATATACTGAAGGGTGAGATCGTCTCCTTCGATTCCAGGCAGATATACAGGTACATGGACATCGGAACCGCCAAGCCGACCAGGGAGGAGAGAGACAGGATTCCCCATCACCTTATTGATTTGATATCACCGGATGAAAGGTTCACAGCCGCCGATTACGGCAAAGAGGCCAGGCAGATCATTGGGCAGATAGCAGGAAGGAATGAACAACCTATAGCGGTAGGAGGCTCAGGGCTTTATCTCAGGTCACTGACACAAGGATTCTTTAAAGGTCCCAGGGCGGACGAAAGGATACGCAGGAAGTTGGAGAGGGAGGCTCAAGAGTTCGGTGAGCCTCATCTTTTTAACAGGCTAAAGAAAGTGGACCCTGAAGCTGCGGAAAGAATCCATTCCCATGATCTGGTCCGGATAATCAGGGCTCTGGAGGTATACGAACTTACCGGAAAACCGATCAGCTTGTTGCAGCGAGAAGGGGATTACGAACCGTTCCCCATGCGCTTCGTCCAGATTGGGCTGAACATCGAGAGAAAAGAGCTTTACCAAAGGATAGACCGGAGGGTGGAGGAGATGATCTCCGCAGGACTTGTGGACGAAGTGAAGATGCTCAAACAGAGGGGATTCTCTCATAAGTTAAAGGCGCTGAAGACGGTTGGCTATCAGGAGTTGTTCGCCTACCTGGAAGGGGAGGTTGATCTTTCCACGGCGACAGAGAACATTAAACTGAACACGAGACATTACGCCAAAAGACAGTTGACCTGGTTTAGACAGGACCAGGAGATTATCTGGTTAGATGCGGAGGATGGGGGATTGATTCAGAAGATCCTGGACCATTTCAATAAAATTCAATGTGATGGCTAAGCATTTCGGAATAAGAGTATGGCCCGAAATGTTTTTCCTAAAAGCATGGCATTAATCGGGTCTAAGTCCGTAATCCAAAAAAAGACTTGACACGGTTTTGCAAGTTTGTTATATAGCAACGAGTTAGGAATCCGGGTGCGGGCAGGAGACACCGGAATGCGTAAACTGCCCCTTTTTTGGCTTGCTGGAGCTATGTGGAGGAGAGAATGAGAAACAAAGAGATCTACGTAGTCGCGCTCATCATCGGCTTTTTCTTGGGCGGCTGTTCCGGGAGCGTGATCAAACCCCGTGTGGTGAATCCACCACCTCGAGAGCGACGAGAATCGGCGAAATTGAATGAGCCGGAGTCGGTTCCTTCCAAGGACGTCTCTCCCAGGGACGAATTTGAGGAGGTCGAACTGTACTACGCACTGGCCGTTAGCGCCAATCAGGAAGGGAGATGGCTGGAAGCCCAGGATCACTTCGAAGAGGCATTAGAGCTTTTGGCGAATCTGGACATCGAGGAGGGTGACTCTTTGCGGGAGCTCAGGTTCGAAAGGCTTCTAAACGAAATCGCTGAGGATTATAAGATTACCTTACTCGGACTTGGCGTTCTTACCGAAGAGAGCTCCATTTCTGCTTTCCTTCAGAGGTTTGAGGGCATCGAGAACTTTAAAGCCCTGCAAGAAGGAAAGATAGAGAAGATCGAGATGGCCGGGGAGGAAGTCACCTACGACATGCCCATCGAATGGAACGAGAGGGTGGAGAATTCGATCATCTATTTCCAGACCGTGGCTCGGCAGGCATGTGAGACCTATCTGAAAAGATCGGGCAGATACAAGGACCTGATGCAGCGGATACTACGTGAGAAGGGCCTGCCCGAAGATCTGGTGTGGCTCTGTTTGGTGGAGAGCGGGTTCAACCCCAAGGCTTATTCCTATGCCCGGGCCTCGGGACCTTGGCAGTTCATCGCTTCCACCGGCAGGAAGTATGGTCTCAGACGAAATTGGTGGTACGATGAGAGGCGGGACTTCGTCAAATCCACTTACGCCGCCTGCGATTATCTTACCTTCCTCTACGACAAGTTCAAATCCTGGCCCCTTGCTCTTGCCGGTTACAACGGGGGGGAGGGAAGAGTGGGCAGGGCAATAAAAAAGTACAAGACCAACGACTTCTGGAAACTGAAGTTGAACAGGCAGACGTGGAAGTACGTGCCTCTATACATGGCGGCCACCATCATCGGCAAGGACCCGGAAAGATACGGCTTTGACGTGAAGTACGACGATCCGATCCAATTCGACGTGGTCCAGGTGAATCAACCGGTTGATCTGAAGAAGGTGGCCAAGAGTCTGGGAACCTCCGCCGCCGTTCTCAAAGCGCTCAACCCTGAGCTCCGGCGAGGCATTACCCCGCCGAATTATCCGGGCTATAAGCTTCGGATTCCAGCCGGGACCAAGAAGGTCTTTGCCGAGAAGTTCAAGGGCTACGACGCCAAGACCAGTGGGCTGTTTGTAGAACACAAGGTCAAGAGGGGACAAACCCTGTCTCACCTCTCTCATAGATATGGCGTGCCCATCTCCGCCATAATGGAGTTAAACGCGCTGACCAACCGCCATCGACTGAGCATCGGGCAGCGCCTAATCATTCCCGCCAACCAACAGGTAGCTGTGAAGAGCCCATCTAAGAGTGGTTCGAAAAAAGCTAAGAAGAAAAAAAGTGGGACTGCTACTTACACCGTGAAGAAAGGTGACACCCTGGGCAAGTTGGCCTCGAAATTCGGCACCACCACCGGAGAGATCAGACGGCTTAACGGGTTGAAAAATCCTAATCGGATATATCCCGGACAGAAGCTGAAGGTGTCGTCAGCATCCTCGGGTTCCGGCGGGCTCTTCAAAGAACACCTGGTCAAGAGAGGCGAGAATCTATCCTATCTTTCCAAGAAATACGGCGTGTCCCTATCGGCCGTCATGTCAGCCAATAATCTGAGCAGTAAGCACGTCTTGAAGATTGGCCAGCGCCTGCTGATACCTACGAGCTCGGAGGTTACCGTGCAAACCTACCGGGTCAAGAAAGGTGACACGCTCTCTGATCTGGCCGCGAGGTTCGGTACCAGTGCGGGCGAGATCAAAAAGGTGAATGGCCTGACCAATCCGCATCGGATCAGGAAGGGCCAAAAGCTGAAAATCCCCACCAGGAACGGAAACGGTGGAAAGAATAAGGCCAATGGAAGGTGGGTCACATACGTGGTTAAAAAAGGCGATTCGCTGTGGAGGATAGCCAGAGCCTTCGGGGTTTTGATGGAGAAGCTCGTACGGTGGAATAATCTGGCTTCCCCTTCGAAGCTCCGGGTAGGAGATCACCTTAAGGTGTTCGTCGCGAATTGAGGAAGCTTGCAGGCCCTTGCCGGGTATGTTGTTGGGCCCGGTTCAATACCTGTAGGGTGGAGGAAAGAAAAGGTGGCGAAGAAAAGTGATGTGGTAATCGCAGTCATAATCGTGGTCAGCTTCTTAATGATTGCGTTTTTGACCCTGATGGCTTTTATCGGCCTGTCGGATGATGGATCCCTGTTTCTGACCGGCATGGGCGATAGGGTGGCCATAGTGGAGGTGCATGGGGTGATTGAAAACTCCTCAGACGTGGTTCGACAGTTGAGGAAATACGCGAAGGATAGTTCTGTTCCGGTGGTAGTGTTGCACATCAACAGCCCGGGGGGAGGAGCAGCTGCCTCTCAGGAGATTTACGAGGAGGTCAACAAGCTAAGGGAGAAGGGCAAGAAGGTGGTCGCCTCCATGGGGAGTGTGGCAGCCTCGGGAGGCTACTACGTCGCCTGCGCCGCTGATACCATCGTGGCCAACCCGGCTACCCTGACCGGAAGCATCGGCGTGATCTTCCAGTTTCCCGTGGCGGAGGAGCTATTCAAGAAAATCGGTCTCAAATTCGAGGTGGTCAAGCGGGGAGAGATCAAAGATATAGGCTCCATGAACAGGTCCATGACCGAAAGAGAGAGGGAATCCCTTCAATCGGTGGTTGACGATACCTACGACCAGTTCGTCGATGTGGTGGCCGAAAGCCGGGAAATGGAGAGGGAGGAGGTTGTCAAAATCGCTGATGGTAGCATCTTCACCGGAAGACAGGCAAGAGAACTGAGGCTGGTGGACGAACTGGGAAACCTGCAGGATGCCATCAAGATTGCAGGGGAGATGGTGGGAATGGAGGAGTATCCCAAAACCATAAAGGAGAGAAAGAGGAAGATCTCCTGGTTTGACGTTCTGGCCCAGAAGATAACCGACCTGTTGGAGTTGGATGAAAGTCAAAAGATGATGCCGAAGTTGGAGTATATCTTCAAATGAGCTCGGCGGGATGAAAGAAAACAAGCAGCCGCGACCTTTAAGGTTACGTTTTGAGGTGACCGGCTGAAACCAGAACAGAATCTTTTGCCAGTTGATATGCCGATTTATGAATACACATGCGGGCAATGCAGCTTCAAGTTCGAGATTCTTCACAGGAGCAGTGGGGACGACAAGCCAGCCTGTCCGAAATGCGGAAGGGAGGAGGTCTCAAGGCTCTTTTCCATCTTTGGCTTCTCGTGCGGAGGAAACTTCGTAGCATCTACCTCCAAAGAAGAAGGTTGCTCAACCTGCAGAAGTAAAGACTGCAGCAGCTGCAGATGAGAATAAGAAAGTGAAGACTTGATTTGTGACATTCACTAAAGGAGGTGTTTTATGACCAAAGCGGATTTGGTCGAGGCAGTGGTTGAAAAGACCGGCCTTACCAGAACCGACGTGGCGGTGGTAGTGGACAAGCTTCTGGAGGCGATAAAGCAGGCCTTGGAAAACGGCAGCAACATCGAAATCAGGGGATTCGGTACCTTCAAGGTCAAACAGAGAAAGGCCCGAAAGGCGCGCAATCCCAGAACCGGTGAGGAAGTGCCGGTTCCCGACCGGAAGGTGCCGGTATTCAAGCCCTCAAACGAGTTTAAGGCTTTGATCACCAAGCTTCCTCTTGAGTAGAATGCTTGGTATTCTTAGACAACACAAACAAACGGTGGTAGTATGCCCTGTGGTAGGAAGGCGAAAAGACACAAGATAAAAACGCACAAGAGAAAGAAGAAGCTCAGAGCCGATCGGCACAAGAAGAAACCACGGTAGGCCAGACGATTGCGGCGGGAGATATGATCTTCGTGCTCGCGGATACACACGTCCCCGAAAGGATGGCAGCTCTTCCCCGGAAGTTCTTAGACTTAGTCAAATCCGGGGACATAATCTTTCACGCTGGTGATTTCGTACGGTGGGAGGTTCTCCGGGAACTCGAAAACCTGGCGACGGTTCACGGGGTCCGGGGGAACATGGACCAGGCAAGCATACGAAAGCTCCTGCCCGAGAGAAAAGTGGTGGAGGTGCAAGGCAAGAGGATCGGGCTCTGTCATGGAGCAGGATCACCCCACAGATTAGGGGAGAGACTGAATCGAAAGTTCGGAAAGGAGTGTGACGCGTTGATCTTCGGACATTCGCATGCTCCGTTCAACAAAAAGATCGATGATACCCTGCTTTTCAATCCGGGAAGCCTCTCCGGAAACGTGGTTCCGCCGTTTGCCGCCACCTATGGCGTCCTCACCATCAAGGGAGATGAGGTGTGGGGTGAGGTCCTGGAAATATGATGAGAGCTTATAATAGCTAAAGGTGGCCACCCCCGATAGGCGATACGTTTTATAAACCGGTAACCGTTAACTGAAGACTGCAAACTGTCAACTGTGAACTGCAAACTGGTCTTTCCTGCCCCTGTAGCTCAGTTGGATAGAGCAGCGGCCTCCGGAGCCGCGTGCACCCGTTCGAGTCGGGTCAGGGGTATTTAAGGCGGTTCATAGTTCATAGAAAAAACAAGAAAATGGTAGCCGCAGGCTTCCCTCGGGACGAGATCAGCCTGCGAATTGCTAAATAAAGGTTGATGGTTCTATGAGATGGAGTCAGACTTATATACCAACTCTAAGGGACGATCCGGCCGAGGCGGAGATAGTCAGCCACAAGCTTCTGGTGCGGGCCGGATACATTCGAAAGCTGGCTGCAGGAGTATACAACTATCTTCCTCTGATGCAGCGCGTGCTGCTCAAGCTTACAGGGATCGTTCGTGAAGAGATGAATGCCTCCGGCGCCCAGGAGATATTGATGCCGGTGCTTCATCCGGCAGAGCTGTGGCAACAGAGCGGAAGATGGGAGACCGTAGGCAGAGAGCTGATGAGGGCCAGGGATCGACACGACCGCGACCTGGTTCTGGGGGGGACTCATGAGGAGGTGGTGACCTCCTTAATCAGGGGAGAGGTCAAGTCTTACCGGCAGCTACCCCTGAACCTGTATCAGATTCAAAATAAATTCAGGGACGAGATCAGACCCAGGTTCGGTTTGATGAGAGGTCGGGAGTTCATAATGAAGGACGCCTACTCCTTCGATAAGGATGAAGAGAGCTTCAAGATCGCCTATCAGAAGATGCTGGACGCGTATTTCAAGATCTTCAAGCGGTGCGGACTGAATACCCGGATGGTAGAATCAGATACCGGGGCCATGGGAGGAAAGGCGGCACACGAGTTCATGGTCATAGTCGACACAGAGGGAGGGGAGAACATCATCTTCTACTGCGACAAATGTGACTATGCGGCAAACATGGATAAAGCCAGTTCGCTCGAGGTTGATGCGTACGTGGAAGAAGAATCAGAGAAGACGCTGGAGAAGGTCGCTACTCCGGATGCCAAGACCGTAGAAGAGGTGACCGGTGTTTTGAACGTCCCCGCCCGGAAGTTGGCCAAGACCTTGCTCTATAAGGCGGACGACAAAGTCGTTGCCGCCATGATAAGAGGAGACAGGCAGATCAACGAGATCAAGCTTAAGAGCTTCTTGGGATGCATAAACCTGGAGATGGCGGATGCCCAGACGGTGGAGAAGATCACCAGCGCGGCGGTCGGTTTTGCCGGGCCGCTGAATCTGAAGGGCGTCACGATAATAGCGGATGAGGAGATTCAACGCTTGCGGAACTTCGTCACCGGCGCAAACCAAAACGATTACCACTTCAAGAACGTCAATATCGGCCGGGACTTCAAAATCGATCAGATGACAGAGATCAGATGCGCTCAAGAAGGCGAGATATGTCCTCGATGTAAGAAGGGAAAGCTTTCAACCTCCAGAGGCATAGAGGTGGGAAACACTTTCATGCTGGGGACGAAGTACAGCCAGGCTCTCGGCGCCAATTTCCTCGATGTTGACGGAAAGGAGAGGCCGTTCATCATGGGGTCGTATGGAATAGGTGTCACCCGCACGGCCCAGGCAGCAGTGGAGAAGTTTCATGACGAAAAAGGCATAATCTGGCCCGCCTCCATTGCCCCCTATTCCGTGGAGATTCTTCCCTTGAATGTGGCCGATGAAATGCAAGCCAGGGTGGCCTTTGAGATATACGAGAAGATGAAAGAGGAAGGTATCGAGGCGCTGATCGATGACCGGGACGAAAGGGCCGGCGTAAAATTCAACGACGCCGATTTGATCGGACTGCCTCTGAGGGTAAACGTGGGGGCAAGGAGCCTGAAGGAGAATAAGGTCGAGATAGGAATAAGGAAAACAAGAGAGGTTATATTGGTGGGACAGGATGAGGCTGTGGAGAAGTGCAAAGAGCTTCTAAGCAGTCTTTGAGGAGCGCCCCCAGCGAATGACGACAAATCGAAACGGAGGGAGGGGAATTAGAGACAGCTCAAAATAAAGGGAAGGCGAGAATCATTTTTTATGTTGCTTTTTTATAGGGACGTCGTTATATTAGGATAATTAGAGTGGGTGTAACCCACTCTTTTACATAGCCGTTAACGTATAAATAAGGTTATGGGATCAAAGGCTGAAACATTGAGAGACAAGATTAAACCCGTGGTTGAAGAGGAGAATCTGGAGTTGGTGGACCTGGAGTTCTCCGGAGTAGGACCGACGTCCGTTTTGAGAGTGTACGTGGATCGCTCAGCCGGCGTGACCGTTGATCAATGCGCGCACTTGAGCAGAAAGATCAGCGATCTATTGGACATGGACGATTTGATCCCCGGCCGGTACAGGCTGGAGGTATCTTCCCCGGGCCTGGACAGACCTTTAGTCAGCGGGGCGGATTTCAAACGGAAGATCGGGAAAAAGGTAAAGGTGTTTCTGAAAGAAAGTGTCGACGGGAAAACCGAGCTGGTGGGGGAGATCAAGAACCTCAAGGGGGAGAACGTCGTGCTCCAACTCGGGTCGATTGAGCCGAAGCAGAAAGAAGGAGAGGAGAAAATCATCCCTCTGAAGATGGTGGCCAAGGCCCGGATATTGTTTTAGGGGAGGTCTTTTCTGATGAACTATGAAATCTTGGAAGCATTGAGCCAGATCACCAAAGACAAGAACATCGAAATGGATTTCGTGATTGAGACTTTGGAAGCGGGTTTGATGCTGGCGGCGAAGAAGAAGTTCGGCAACACGGACAACATAACCATAAATGTGGATCCTAAGTCCGGAGAGATCAAGATCGTCCAGACCAAGAAGGTGGTCGAGGAGGTGACCGACCCCAATACCGAAATGTCGCTGGAGGAGGCCCGGGAGGTAGACCGCAAATCTGACTTAGAGGATGAGATGGAGGTGGAGATAGGTTTCAGCGAGTTTGGGAGGAATGCCATCAGCGCAGCCAAACAGATTCTAATCCAGAGAGTCAGAGAGGCTGAGAGAGAGAGGATCTACGAGGAATATAAGGACAAGAAAGAGACTCTGGTCACCGGGGGCGTGCAGCAGATCGAAAAGGGTCATCTTATAGTGAATCTGGGCAGGGCCGAGGGTGTCATTCCGCCCAAGGAGCAAATCCCCAAGGAGAGGTATCGCCAGGGAGATAGAATAAGAGCGTTGATCTTAGACGTGCAGAAGACGGCTAAAGGTCCCCAGATCATACTCTCTCGGGCAAATCCAATGCTGGTGAAGAGATTGTTTGAACTGGAGGTTCCCGAGATATACGAAAGGATAATTGAGATCAAGGGCATGGCCCGGGAACCCGGGGAACGGACCAAGATTGCGGTCAGCTCCATCGACGACCGGGTGGATCCGGTGGGCGCCTGCGTGGGAGTCAAAGGGACACGGGTACAAAGCATCGTCAGGGAGCTCTCCAGCGAAAGAATCGACATAGTACCCTGGAGCGCGGATCCGCAAACCTTTGCCACCAGAGCCTTAGCGCCTGCCAAGGTGGTGCACATAGACATCTATCACGACGACAACAGCATGACCATCGTGGTGGAGGACGACAGGCTCTCCTTAGCCATCGGCAGGGGAGGACAGAATGCAAGATTGGCGGCAAAGCTTACCGGGTGGAAGATCAACATCCTAAGCGAGAGCGAATACAGAGAGCAAAAGAAACTGGAGGAAGAGCTCAAGATATACGTGACCGAGCTGCCGGGAGTGGGTAAGAAGCTGAAGGAAAAACTGGCTTTGGGCGGAATCGACACCATTCAGGATCTGGCCAGAAGCAGCGAGAAGGATCTGGTAGAAATCGAAGGTGTGGGGAAGAAAAGAGCGACCTCCTTAATTGAAAAAGCGAAGGAATATCTTAGTCCCTCCAAGAGGGCGGAGCAGTAACAACTCCCTTAGAAATGGGAGAATGGAAGCCCGGTTCTCCGTATCCGAGCCAGGAGGTAGGCAAGAGGCCACAACATATTCATGGCCCGTGTTACCACCGCGGAGCCTCCGGCAAAATTGTCAGCTTTAAAGAGAGGTATTGATTTTGGCGAAGAAGAGAGTCTACCAGTTAGCCAGAGATTACAAGATCTCCAGCGAGGCCATGCTCAATATCGTGGTGCAGTTAGGCTTTAAGGTGAAAAGCCACATGAGTGCGGTGGACGAGAAGATGGCCTCCGCCATTGAGGAGAAATTTCGGAAGGAGAGGGAGGCGGTTAAGGAAGAGGACGCTCGTAAGAAACAGAAGCTCAAAGAGCGGGAGGAAAAGGAGAAACAGCAGGTTTCGGCCAGACCCTCAACCAGGACCAAGGAAGCCAAACTTCAGCGGAAAGAAAGTTTCAAAGGACTGGAGAGACAGAAACGGGACGTTAAAAAGAAAAAAGCTCAATCCTTCAAGGCCAGGCACGACAGAAGAGTCGACAAGGCCGTGGTCCAACAGAGCGTGAAGAAGACCTTGGCTTCCATCGATTCCGATCGGAGGGCCAAAAGATACAAAAGGAGACTGCATCCCGATCAAGCCGGCGAGGAGGTTGAGGCGGCCAACGTCATTCAGGTAAGCGAGTACATTTCGGTTGCAGAGCTGGCAAATCTGATGGAGGTGAAGCCGGCAGAGGTGATCTCCAAGTGTCTGGAGTTAGGGTTTGTGGCCAGCATTAATCAGAGATTGGACATGGATACCATAGAGACCGTGGCTCTGGAATTCGGCTTCACCGTAGAGCCGGTTAAGGAAATCGGGCTGGAAGCGGAAAAGGAGGAGGAGGAAAAGGAAGAGGATCTTAAGCACCGTCCCGCGGTCATTACCATAATGGGGCACGTAGACCATGGAAAAACGTCGCTTCTGGATTTTATCCGAAAGAGCAACATCATCGCAGGAGAATCAGGGGGAATTACCCAACACATCGGAGCGTATGAGGTGGAGGTGTCCGCCGGAAGGATCACCTTTTTAGACACCCCTGGACATGAAGCTTTCACCGCCATGAGAGCTCGGGGAGCCCAGATAACCGACATTGTGGTGCTGGTGGTGGCTGCCGATGACAGCGTGATGCCCCAGACCGTCGAGGCCATCGATCACGCCCGGGCGGCGGGGGTACCCATAATCGTGGCCATAAACAAGATGGACCTCCCCCAGGCCAAGAGCGAACCGATCAGGCAGGAGCTGGCCAAGCTTAATCTAGTGCCGGAGGAATGGGGAGGCTCAACCATTGTAGTGGAGATGTCCGCCAAAACCGGCATGGGAATAGATAAACTGCTGGAGATGATTCTGCTTCAGGCGGAGATGCTGGAGTTGAAAAGTAACCCCGATCGTCGGGCATCCGGGGTGGTGGTCGAGTCTGAACTCAGCCGGGGAAGGGGAGTGATCGTGACGGTTTTGGTGCAAAAGGGAACCTTGAGAGTCGGGGAACCTTTCGTGACCGGGCCCTACAATGGCAGAGTGAGAGCGATGTTCAACGAGAGGGGGAATCCGGTGATCGAGGCCGGCCCGTCCACGCCGGTGCAGGTTCTGGGGGCATCCGGAGTTCCTCAGGCCGGGGATACCTTCATCATCACGGCAGACGAAGCCGAAGCACGAGAGATCGCCAGCAAGAGAATGAGAATAAAAAGAGAGCAGGACTTAAGGCGGGCAAAAAGGGTCTCTTTAAAGGACGTGTATGAGCAGATCGAGGAGGGCAAAACCAAGGAGCTGAACTTAGTTCTCAAGGGAGACGTGGCCGGATCAGTGGAGGCGCTGTCCGATGCCCTGGAGAAGATATCCACCAGCGAGGTGAGAGTGAAGGTCATCCACCGGGGAGTGGGTTCCATCAACGAAAGCGACGTACTTCTGGCGGCAGCCTCCGATGCAATCGTCGTCGGGTTCCACGTTCGTCCGGATCTGAGAGCCCGGGCGGTGGCCTCAAGAGAAGAGGTCGACGTAAGGCTGTACGAGGTTATCTACGAGATCGAATCCGACATCAGAAAGGCTCTGGAGGGACTTCTGGAGCCGGAGATCACCGAGACGGTCTCCGGGACGGTAGAGGTGAAGGAGGTCTTCAAGATCTCCGGCGTGGGACAGGTGGCGGGGTGCTTCGTTCAGGAGGGATCGGTTAAGAGGGGAGATCGGATGAGGTTGATCCGGGACGGGGTGGTGGCATACAAGGGGGTAATCGCATCTTTGAGAAGATTTAAAGATGACGTCAAGGAGGTCTCCAGCGGAACGGAGTGCGGCATAAAGATACAGGATTACAACGACCTAAAGGCCGGGGATCTTCTGGAAGCCTATCAGGTGAAAGAGGTGGCCCGCAAGCTGGAATAAGACCTGCGGGCTCTTAAGGTCGACATCAACACCAGACAGATAAATCCCTTGATTCAATGGTGGTTGGACTGGCAAGCATAGAGATTCACATCCCGGAATGCGGATCCCTGAAAAGGAAGAGACAGTTTTTGAAGAGCATAAAAGACCGGGTAAAAAACAGGTTCAACGTCTCCATCGCCGAGGTGGACCACAACGACCTGTGGCAGCGAACGACGCTGGGAGTGTCGGTGGTGGCCAACCAGAGGCATTTTGCCGACCAGGTCCTCGCCGGCGTAGTGGACTTAATCAGCAAGGAGAGTGGGATCGAGATATTAGACTATTCGATTGAACTGTTATGATATCAAGCCTGCTGGTCACCGCGCCCCAAACGTCCTTTTCCCCTCGGTACTCTCTGGAAAGCGAAAAGAAGGAACAGACATGCAGTACAAGCGGAAGGATCGGGTGGGGGACCTGCTCAAAAGAGAGATCGCCGAGATAATTCAAACGGAGTTGAAGGACCCGGGACTGGGCTTTGTGACCGTCACCGGCGCGAAGCTCTCAGCCGACCTTAAGCAAGCCAGGATATTTTACGGCGTGTTGGGCGATGAAGATTCCAAGAAGAAAACTGCATCTGCATTGAAGAGAGCATCCGGGTTCATTCAGAAGGAGATAGGAAGAAGGCTGAAGCTTAAGTACACGCCGCAGGTTCTTTTTCAGTTCGACGGGTCGGTTGAATACGGCGCGCACATCGAGGGGTTGATCGACGAGATACACCGAACCGAAGGGCCCGAGGGGCAAAAGATAGATCAAGGCGAAAGGCCCCCGGATTCCACCTCAGACAAACCAGGCGACAATGAATGACACGGTAAAGAAGATAACAAACTTAATCGAAGGAAGCAGGGCAGTCTTGATAACCTCTCATCAGGATCCGGATGGGGATTCGGTCGGCTCACAGTTGGCCTTAGCTGAGCTTTTGGAAAGCCAGGGCAAGACCTGTCGGATAATCAACCAGGGGCCTCTATCCTCCAAATATATGTTCCTGGATCCTCAAAAGAAGATCGTGGATGTGGACGGCCTCCAACTCCAGAAGGGTGCTCTTGCCGGCTTCGATCCTGTTTTCGTGCTGGACTGCACCTCCTTGAGCCGTCTGGGCCAGGTGGAGAGGTTGTTGCCTTCGGAGTCCACCATAATCAACATAGACCATCATCCGGACAATGAGCGTTTTGGCACCGTCAACTACTTAGACGTGGGTGCTTCTGCCGCGGGAGAGATGATTTTCTCGCTTCTGGAGGCCTGCGACTTTTCCATCTCCCCGGCCGTGGCCACCCAGCTTTACGCCGCCATCCTGAGCGATACCGGCAGGTTTAAATTCCCCAACACCTCTCCCCGCTGTCTCAGGGTATGTGCGGAACTTGTGGCATCGGGAGCGGATCCGAAGTACGTGACCAATCAGATCTACTTCAACCATTCTCCTGCCTTTCTGAAACTTCTGGGATCAATCTTGAGCAGTCCCGAAATCGTCGACCGGGGGAGGATTTGCGCCATGACCCTTAAGCAGGACCTTCTGGCCGATCTGAAGATAGACCCAAGGGAAATTGAAGGCGTGGTGGATTACTCGCTCTTCGTGAAAGGGGTGGAGATCGGGCTTCTTTTCACCGAGAAGGGAGACGGGACAACCAAGGTTAACTTAAGGTCGCAAAATGAATACGACGTGTCGAAAATAGCCCAAGGTTTTGGTGGTGGGGGGCACAGAAACGCGGCTGGCTGTACCGTCAACCAAAACCTAAAACAGACTAAGAGAATCATCATAGAGCAAGTCAAAAAGACGCTAAAAGATGAACCTGTCCGGAGTCTTAGTGGTTGACAAGCCAACCGGGGTAACCTCGCATGACGTGGTACAGGAACTGAGACGGATCCTGGGCACAAGAAGAGTCGGACATACCGGAACCTTAGACCCGGCGGCCAGTGGAGTTCTTTTAGCCTGCGTGGGGAAGGGAACCAAGGTGGCCCAGTTCTTAACAGGATATGACAAGGAGTACCGGGCGGTGATCAGGCTGGGCGCCACCACCGATACCTACGACGGCGAAGGGGAGATTCAAGAGACCAAACAGGACTGCAAGGTAAGTCTGGAGAGAATAATAGATGCGATAAATTCGTTCAGAGGAGAGATATGGCAGCTTCCTCCTTTGCATTCTGCCATAAAATACAAGGGTAAGAGACTGTATCAATACGCCAGGGAAAAGAAGGAGGTAGAAAGAACAAAACGAAAGGTGGAGATAAAAGAGATAAGCATCATGGATGTGAACATGCCCTACGTTGAATTGAGGGTCAGTTGCTCCAAAGGCACGTATGTGAGAAGCCTGGCTCACGATGTGGGACAAAAGCTGGGCTGTGGAGCGTATCTCTTTTCCCTGAGACGTACCAAGGTCGGCCCCTACGGACTCCAGGATGCGCTAAGCCCGGAGAGAATTTCGGAGGTCAAGAAGGAAGGCAAGATAAATGAAGCTCTGATTTCCATAGAAGAAGCTCTGGCCCACCTTCCCTCGGTGGCGGTGCAGGAGGACTCAGTGGCAAGGATTCAACACGGCGTTCCTCTGGTCTCCTCGTCTGTCTCGAAAGTAGAGGGGAGTTTCGAACCGGGTCAAACCGTCTCCATAACGGATGAGCAGGGAAGGATCATTGCCATGGGTAAAGCCCTGAGCCCGTCAGAGAAGTTCTTAGACTCAAGCTACAAGAGTCAGCTGGTTGAATACCTTCGGGTCCTCTGATCAGATTTGAGGATGGCACCATGCACGTTTGCTTTGACATAAGAAAGATTGATTTTCGGGCATTTGACAGGCCGGTTGTGACTCTGGGAAGCTTCGATGGAGTCCATCTGGGCCACCAGGCCATAATCAGCAGACTTATTGAGAAGTCTGAGGAGAAGAGGAAAATTGGAGTGGTGGTCACCTACGAACCCCACCCTCAGAGCGTGGTGGCTCCGGATGATGCTCCCGGGCTTCTGACCACCATGCAGGAGAGGCTGAAGCTGCTGGAGAGCCTAAGGGTGGAGGAGACCGTGGTGATGAGCTTTGATGAAGAGTTGAGGGACTATTCGGCGGATGAGTTCGTGGAGAGAATACTGGTGGAGAAACTCAACGTCGGATCTTTGGTGGTGGGAGACGATCACGCTTTTGGAAAAGACAGGGCCGGAAGAATTGATCTTTTGAAAAGGGCTGCCCTGGTGCATGACTTCGACGTGGAGGTGGTCCCCGCCCGATATCTTGACAGGATAAGGGTGAGCAGCACCCGTATAAGAAAAGAGATCGCCGCTGGAGAGTTTACCAAAGCGACGGACATGTTAGGGCACTCGTATCCTTTGTCCGGCACGGTCACCAGAGGGAAGGGGAGAGGCAGAAACTTGGGTTATCCCACGCTGAACTTAGAGATTCCCAAAAGCAAGCTCTTGCCGCAGGACGGCGTCTACGGCGTGAGAGTGCGTCTGGAAAAGACAGAATACCCGGGAATGCTCTACGTTGGGCCCAGACCCACTTTCGGAGAGGGGACCCGATCGGTGGAGGTTCACGTTTTGGGGCGGGAGATAGAGGTGACTGACGCCAAGGTGGAGCTCTTGGTGGAGAGATGGGTGAGAGAACCCAGAAGATTTCCTGATCCCGAGCATTTAAGGGATCAGTTGAAGTCAGACGAAAAAAGAATCAAAGAGATGTTGAGAATAAACCGTTCAAACTGAATCAAGAAGACGAAAAAGGAGGATATCTTGCCACTCAGTCGGGACAAGAAGGAAAGGTTGATAAAGGAATTTCGGATGCACGACACGGATACCGGTTCTCCCGAGATTCAGATTGCCCTGCTTACCGAGAGGATAACCGAGCTCACCGGGCATCTGAAGAGCAATCCCAAGGATTTCAGTTCAAGAAGAGGCCTGATGAAGATGGTAGGCAAAAGAAGAAGACTTCTGGATTATCTGAAAGACACGGATCTGGATGAATATCGAAAGATAGTGGATGAATTAGGTCTCAGGAAATAGAGAACTTGCACAAAACAGGCTGAAAGTCAACATCATGGTTGATCCTGACGGCCGTGGTTTTCAGTTGAAACAGGAGATTTATAGTATGGAATCAATTATGACAATAGAGCTGGGCGGCAAGACCCTGACGGTGGAAACGGGGAAGGTGGCCAGACAGGCCCACGGTTCGGCCATGGTACGCCTGGGTGACACGGTGATTCTGGCCACCGCGGTCGAGGCGAAGGATATTGACGAAGAGCGAGACTGGTTCCCGCTGTTCGTCGATTACCGGGAGAAAGCTTATGCTGCCGGAAAAATCCCGGGAGGTTTTTTCAAGCGGGAAGGTCGACCCAGCGAAAAAGAGACGGTAAGCGCCCGGTTGATTGATCGGACCTTGCGGCCGCTTTTTGCGGAAGGGTATTCCAAAGAAGTACAGATCATGGTGCTGGTTCTCTCGTCGGATCAGGAAAACGATGCAGATGCGCTGGGGCTCATCGGCGCCTCTGTTGCCTTGAGCATATCCCCCATACCTTTTCATCACCCGGTGGGGGCCGTGCGCATCGGAAGATTGAACGGAGAACTGGTGACCAACCCCACCTTCTCGGAGCTGGAGCAGAGCGACATGGATTTGGTGGTGGCCGGAACCAGGGAGTTTGTCAACATGATGGAGGGAGAATGTCGCGAGGTTTCGGAAGGCGACCTCCTCTCCGCACTGCAGTTTGGACATGAGAAGATCAAACAGATAGTCGGGCTGCAGGAGGAACTGAAAGCCAAACTGGGCAAGCCCAAGCCGGAGGTGGAGATTCCCCCCGAGAATCCGGAACTGGTGGAGGCGGTTACCGCTCTGGGGCTGGAGAAGATCAGGGAGGCCAATCGCGCGGTTGACAAGCTGGACAGGCAGGAAAAACTGAACGCGCTTTTAGACTCGGTGACGCTGGAGCTTCTGGAGAGGTTCCCCGAAACCGAGAGAAAGATCAAAACCATCTTAGAGGATCTGGAAAAGAAAGACATGCGTCAGATGATCCTTGAGGAAGGGAAAAGGATCGACGGGAGAGGCGTATCGGAGGTCCGCCCCATCACCTGCGAGGTCGGTATTCTGCCCCGTACTCACGGATCGGCTGTCTTCACCCGCGGACAAACCCAGTCTCTGACAGTTGCCACCCTGGGGACAAAGATAGATGAACAGAGGGTGGACGATCTGGAGGGAGAATCCACCAAGAGCTACATGCTTCATTATAACTTTCCGCCCTTCAGCGTGGGAGAGATCAAGCCCATCCGGGGGCCGGGAAGAAGGGAGATAGGTCACGGAGCGCTGGCGGAACGAGCCATCCAGCCGGTGATCCCCAACGATGAGGCGTTCCCCTACACGGTTCGCATCGTATCGGATATCTTGGAATCGAACGGTTCCTCCTCCATGGCAGCGGTCTGCGGCGGAACCCTATCCTTGATGGATGCGGGGGTTCCGATAAAGGCGCCGGTGGCCGGAATCGCCATGGGATTGGTAAAAGGAGAAGACAGGCACGCGATTCTAACAGACATCCTGGGGGTGGAGGATCATCTGGGAGACATGGATTTCAAGATCACCGGTACACGCCAGGGCATCACCGCCTTTCAGATGGACGTCAAGATAGCCGGAGTCAACTTAACGCTTATGGAACAGGCTCTGAAAGAAGCCAAAGAGGCAAGGCTGCATGTCCTGGATATGATGGAGCAAACCATCGCCGAACCCAGAGCGGAGCTCTCAGCTTACGCGCCCCGGATCATCATTATCAAGGTGAAACCGGAAAAGATCGGTGCAATCATCGGTCCCGGGGGAAAGATGATCAGAAGCATAATCGAGGAGAGCGGAGCCAAGATCGACATCGAGGACGATGGCTCTGTCTTCATCGCGTCGGTAGACCAGAAGGCGGGAGAGTTGGCCCAACAGCTTATCCTGAAACTGATCGAGGAGCCGGAGGTGGGCAAGGAGTACATGGGTAAAGTGAGGAGGATCACCCCCTTCGGAGCTTTTGTGGAGATACTTCCCAACCAGGACGGGCTGGTCCACATCTCCGAACTGGAAAACCGAAGGGTCAACAAGGTAGAGGACGTTCTGAGCTTAGGAGACGAGGTAAAGGTCAAGATCATAGGGATAGATCCTGAAGGTAAGATCAGATTGTCCCGAAAAGCATGCCTGGCCTCAAAAACCCACATGAAATAGGTTTCTCCTCCCGGCCATTCAGAGCTCATTTGTCCTGGCTGAGCAAGGCGGAGTTCACCGGCAGAAGTTCAAGCCATAATCTTGAACAGAGGAGGAAAGCCAACCTGAGAGAGACATATAACAAGACGGTCCTGAAAAACGGCATCAGGGTGGTTACCGAGAGAATCGATCACGTGCACTCGGTCAGCATCGGGGCATGGATAGACGTGGGTTCGCGGGATGAGGCAGACAACGAGGCAGGAGTCTCCCATTTCATCGAACACATGCTGTTTAAGGGGACCAAAAGCAGGACCGCCAGACAGATCGCATCCTCCTTAGAGTCGGTAGGAGGGTTGCTCAACGCCTTCACCGGCCGCGAGCATACCTGCTACTTTGCCCGGGTCTTAGACGAGCATCTTGACAAGGCACTGGACGTTCTTTCGGACATTCTCAAAAACCCCTTGTTCAACCGCTCGCACCTGGAGAAGGAGAGAGAGGTTATCCTTTCGGAGATTAAGGAGATGGAGGATTCGCCGGCGGATTTGGTGCATGATCATCTGATGAGCTGGATGTGGAAAGAAAACCCTCTGGGAAGACCGATCATCGGAACCACCGAGAGCGTGCAGAAGATGCCCAGAGCCAGGCTGGTCGATTTCATGAGGAGGACCTATACCTCCTCTCGGGTAGTGATTGCCGCCTCGGGCAACCTGAGGCACGAGGATCTGGTAAACAGAATAAGAAGAAAATTCAAGTTCAACTCGGATCCTCCTGTGACCCGGGAGGATGTTCTTACCATACCGGCCGAACCGAAACGGATGGTGGTGAAGAAGAAAACCGCCCAGACTCACATCAGCCTGGGGGTGCCTACCTTTCCCTACTCGGACAAGAGAAGATATGCTCTTCTGGTGTTGAGCAATATCCTGGGCGGAGGAATGAGCTCCCGTCTCTTTCAGAGCATAAGAGAGAAACTGGGCTTAGCCTACAGCGTGTACAGCTTCGTTGATTTCTTCGAGGACGCCGGCATTCTTGGAATATATATGGGCACGCATGAGAGCAACGCCGTCCGGGTGGTGGAGCTGGTGTTGAAGGAGATCAAGAGATTTGAGAAAAACGGCCTCACCGCAACCGAGCTTTCCGATGCCAAGTATCAATTGAAGGGGAATCTGGTGCTGGCCTTAGAAAACACCTCCCAACGGATGAACCGGCTGGCCCGATCTGAACTGTTTCTCCGCGATTTTCTGGAATTGGATCAGATCATAGACTCCATTGATAGAGTAAAGACCAAGGACCTAATCGATCTGGCAGGTGAGTTTTTCCGCCCGGACAGATTGTCGGCTGTGGCGCTCGGTCCTCTGGCGAAGAACGCCCTGGATCAGGTCAACTGGGCTAAGCTGTAAAATTAGAAACCCGCCGGAAGGAAGGTCAATCGATTCTTCTGCCCTTAAACCATGTCTCACTTCATATGGCTGGTGATCCTAATAGTCACACCCTGGTTCTTCTTTTTCACTCTGTGGAAGATGAGGTTCAAGAAGCTGCCTAAAGAAACCGTTCCCGTTCTGGCCTATCACCAGGTGAGTGACGGCTTTGATTGGAGCATCACCCGGCAGAAGGTCAGCCAGTTTCAAAGAGGAATGAGCTTTCTTCGTGACCAGGGTTACAGGGTGGTTGGGTTGAAGGAGGCAGCCAGTTTGGGGCAAGGCGGTGAGGAGAGAAGCGTAGCCCTCACCTTCGATGATGCATGTCAGGGGGTGTACGAAAACGCGTTTCCTATCCTCAAGGAGTTCGGGTTTACCGCCTGTGTATTCGTGGTCACCGGATATGTGGGAAAGCAAAGCGAGTGGGATTATAGCTGGGGAAGAAACAAAAGGAGACACCTCAACTGGGAGCAGATAAGGGAGATGGCGGACGCGGGCTTTGAAATTGGCTCCCACACCGTTAATCATCCCGACCTGACCAGAATCCCGAAGAAATTCGTCGAGTATGAGATCAGAATTTCAAAAGAGATGCTCGAAGACAAGTTGGGCCGGAGGGTGGATTTTCTCTCTTATCCTTTTGGAAGGTTTAACCGATATGTTCAACAAGAGGCTGAAAGGCTCGGTTATGACCAAGCTTACACCTTGCGTTCGAATTCAAGCAGGAACGAAACGAATCCTTTTTGCCAAACCAGGTGGGGCGTTTATCTTTTGGATTCGCCCCTGAGCCTGAGGATAAAGATTGACCAGGGAAGGCTGCTCTGGATGGAGGATATGAAAGGAAAGATCATAAACGCTTTCGCCAACTGGACTATAATGCTAAAAGGCCAGCCCGACTATGCCAACAATGTAGACAAATCCTGCGCCGCTTAAAAAGGGCTGATGGAACGTAACAGGGGAGAAGATGAGAGCCTTTCTGATAAAATGGTTCGTCACCGTGGTCTCCATTTTCGTAGTGGCCAATTTATTCGGCTTGATACACGTTGAAAGCCTGCCCGTTCTGGTTTTGGCCGCCCTGGTGTTAGGCATCCTGAATGCGTTCGTGAGACCCATGCTGCTTCTTCTGACCCTGCCTATAAACATCCTTAGCCTGGGATTTTTCACCCTGGTGATAAATGCATTTCTCCTTTACGTGGTGGCCGGATTGGTGCCTGGTTTTGAGATAACCGGTTTCTTCAGAGCATTCCTGGCGGCTCTCTTGATCAGCCTGATGAATGCCATGACTAATTTCCTCCTTCACAAGGAGCCAAAGATAAAAATTATCAAAGTAGAAAATAGGCACCGGACCGAAGATCGGAATTCGTGAGCCATCAACTGTAAACTGCGAACTGTAAACTGCAAACTGATCATGGACTTTCACTATCTCGAGAACATAGCCAAGCTGGAAGGGGAGAAGATCACCGTCAAGGGCTGGGTCTTCAACAAGAGCTCTAAAGGCAAGATACATTTCCTCTGGATAAGGGATGGGACCGGAGTCATCCAGGGGGTGATGGTCAAGGGCGAAGTGCCGGACAGCGTATTCAATCTCTACGATCAGCTCACCCAGGAATCCTCCGTCGAGGTTACCGGTAGGGTGAGAAAAGACGAAAGAGCGCCGGGCGGATATGAGCTGACCCTGTCGGACCTCAAGATCGTTCAGGTGGCTCAGGAATATCCCATCACACGCAAGGAGCATGGCTCCACCTTCCTGTTCGATCATCGTCACCTATATTTGAGATCGAAACGCCCGCGTGCAATCCTGAAGGTGAGAAACGAGCTGATCTGGGCCATCCGGGATTACTTCTACAGGAACAACTTTGTCCTGATCGACACGCCCCTCTTGACCGGCGCGGTGGGCGAGACCACAAGCACTCTGTTTGAAACCAAGTATTACGACTTGGGGAAAGCCTATCTGGCGCAGACCGGGCAACTCTATCTCGAAGCAGCCATAGCCGCCTTCGGCAAGGTCTTCTGTTTCGGCCCCACCTTCAGAGCCGAGAAATCAAAGACCAGGAGACACTTGACCGAGTTCTGGATGATAGAGGCGGAAGAGGCCTTCTATGATAATGAAGAGAACATGGATCTACAGGAAGATATGGTGGTGTACTTCGTGAACTGGATATTGGAGAAATGTCAAGAAGAGTTGAAGGAGTTGGAAAGGGACGTCTCTGCTTTGGAGAAAGTCCAAAAGCCGTTTTCCCGCATCTCATACGACGAGGCCGTGGAGAGGCTGCAGAAGGCCGGAACCGACATCAAGTGGGGTTCGGATTTCGGGGGAACCGACGAAACCGTTCTGGCCAACATGTTTGACCGGCCGGTATTCGTCTACGACTACCCCAAAGCGTGCCGGGCATTCTACATGAAGCCTCATCCCCAAAGAGAAGACTTAGTCCTGTGCTCTGATCTTCTGGCGCCTGAAGGGTACGGGGAGATCATCGGGGGATCACAGAGAAACGACGATTACGAGAGTCTCAAGAGAAAAATAGAGGAAGAGAAGCTGCCGAAGGATGCCTACGAGTGGTATCTGGATTTGAGAAGATATGGCTCGGTGCCTCATTCCGGCTTCGGTCTGGGGGTGGAAAGGGTGGTGACCTGGATCTGCGGACTGTCTCACATAAGGGAGAGCATCCCGTTTCCTCGAACCATTTACAGGCTCTATCCGTAGTTCTCTATTTGTAGCCGCAGGCTTCCCTCGGGACGAAGTCAGCCTGCGCAAGTATAAGCTGACCAGCAGTCAACTTCAGGATCAATCAATCTCAGCAGAGGTAGCAAGTGAAGGGATATCCGTTCAAAGAGATAGAATCCAAATGGCAGAAGAAGTGGGAAGAGAGCGGCATATACCAAGCTCCCGAGCATCCGGAGAAGAAATACTACCTGCTGGTGATGTATGCCTATCCCTCCGGTGACATTCACATCGGGCACTTCCGCAACTTCATCATCGGCGATACGGTGGTAAGATACAAGATGATGCACGGATATCAGGTGCTGCACCCCTTTGGCTGGGATGCCTTCGGCCTGCCGGCTGAGTTGGCGGCGATGAAGAGAAATATTCATCCCAGGCAATGGACCCTGGAGAACATAAGAGTCTCCGATTCCACCCTGAAACGATGCGGAATAAGCTTCGATTGGAGCCGGGAGGTCGTCACCTGCTTGCCTGACTATTATAAGTGGACCCAGTGGATGTTCTTGAAGCTCTTCGAACACAATCTGGCCTACCAGGACACGGCCCTGGTCAACTGGTGCCCGGACTGCAAGACCGGTTTGGCAAATGAGCAGGTGGAGCAGGGGAGATGCTGGAAATGCCAATCCAAAGTCGAAGAAAAGGAGCTGAAACAGTGGTTCTTCCGAATAACCGACTATGCCGAGAGGCTGCTTGAAGGTCTGGATAAGCTGGAGGGCTGGCCCGAGAACACCAAGACCCTGCAGAGAAACTGGATCGGAAAAAGTCAGGGTGTGGAGATAGATTTCACAGTCGAGAGAACCGATGAGAAGATCTCCGTCTTCACCACCAGGCCCGACACCATATACGGGGTCACCTTCATGGCCATCGCTCCGGAAAACAAGTTGATCAAACGTTTGAACATGGACCCGGAACACAGACGGGCGGTGGAGAAGTATGCGGAGAAGGCGCGCCAGAAAACGGAGATCGACCGGACGGCAGTAGGGGAGAAGGATGGCGTTTTCACCGGGGTGTATGCCGTAAATCCTCTCTCCGGAGAGAAAGTCCAACTCTGGGTGGCAGATTACGTGCTGGCTACTTACGGAACCGGTATAGTGATGGGAGTGCCGGCTCACGATCAGAGAGATTTCGAGTTCTGCCGGAAATATGGAGTTCCCATTAAAGTAGTGATTCAACCGCCGAATCGTAAGCTGTTGGCAGAAAGCATGGAAGAGGCGTACACCGAGCCGGGAACCATGGTCAACTCCGGCGTCTTCGACGCCCTCGTCTCAACCGAAGGAATCGGGAAGGTCAATGAATATGTGGTGGATGAGGGCCTGGGACGGCTGATGACCAACTATAAGCTGAGAGATTGGCTTATCTCCCGGCAGAGGTACTGGGGTGCGCCCATTCCCATGATCCATTGCGAAAAGTGCGGGGTGGTGCCGGTCCCGGAATCCGATCTCCCGGTGTTGTTGCCTGAGGGAGATATTGATTTCACGCCCAAAGGGCGTTCTCCCCTGGCCGATTCAAAGGAGTTTATGGATGTGAATTGTCCTGAATGCGGAAGAAAGGCAAGAAGAGACGCTGATACCATGGACACATTCGTCTGTTCATCCTGGTATTTTCTCAGATATATGGATGCGCAGAATCCGGACGAGCCCTTCTCCAGGGTGAAGGCCAAAGAGTGGCTCCCGGTCGACAAGTACATTGGAGGAATAGAGCACGCCTGTGGCCATCTGATTTACTTCAGGTTCTTCACCAAGTTCCTGCATGATATCGGCTGGCTGGATGTGGATGAGCCTGCGGCCGAGCTTTTCAATCACGGCATGGTCTTGGATAAGGAAGGCCAGATTATGTCTAAATCCCTGGGGAATGTGGTCTCACCCATCGACATAATCGAGAAGCACGGTGCGGACGTAGCCAGAATAGCCATGTATTTCGCCGCACCCTCGGAAAGAGAGATTTTGTGGAGTGACGAGGGCATCGTGGGGACCACGCGGTTTTTGAATCGGATCTACAGGTTCGCGGAGCAGGTGACGGGCCTCGATCTACCAGAACAGATTAACCCCGAGGAGTTAACCCCTACGAACCTAAAGGGATATAGGAAGCTGAACCAGACGATAAAGAAGGTCGAAGATGACATCGGGACCCTGCAGCTTAATACGGCCATTGCGTCCATGATGGAGCTTTTGAACGTGATGGATAGCCTGGACACCCGGAAACCGATGGTTCTCGGGTACTGTGTGAAGAAGCTCACTCAGCTCCTGGCGCCATTTGCGCCGCATCTGTCCGAGGAGCTCTGGTCAATTCTTGGACACAAGGAGAGTGTATTCAAGTCTCAATGGCCCTCTTATGAAAAAAAAGCGATTAAAGAGGAGCAAATCCCACTAGCAGTCCAAGTCAATGGAAAGTTGCGAGCCACAATGAACGTTCCGGTGGATACACCGGAGGAAAAAGCGAAGCAGCTGGCTCTAAGCAACGACAAGGTAAAAAAGTTCATAGGGGGTAAGAGAATAATCAAGAGTGTATTTGTGCCGGACAGAGCGTATTCGGCGCAAGGTTCGATCTTGATTAACCTCGTTGTCAAGTAGAGGAGAGAGGTTAAAGTTATGGTTTAGGGTAGATTGGGTGGTTTACATAATATATGTTATAGGACGTTATCCTCACAAAACAACAGCACTCAAATCCCATCACTTACTCGAAAACGGTCCTCCTGCCAATTCGCTGGGCAAGATGCCCAGCCTACCAGTCAACTGGTTCTTCGCTCACAGATAAAGAAAGCTCATGTTTCTGCTCCTTTATCCATATCGCACCTATAAGACCCGCCAGATTCTCTTTGCTCCGTCATTACTTCCTCGACCCAGGATTCTCAAGCTATTGAGTTCAAGCAGGCAAAAAAGGGAAAAACGGTTGACAAGGAGAGTTGGAGAGAATATGTTGGACGAGGACAAAGAAATCAGGTGACGCAGGAGCAAGGGGGATAGTGGAGATGGTTCAGGGAGAGGTTGAAAAGAAATCTCGTAAGCTATTGCGCAAGTGGAGCCTCTGCCCTATCAGAAGTGACTTGTGGCAAAGAACTCGGGCCGACGGAGAAGACAAACCGGGCCCTGTTGAGATGAAGCACGCAAGGAGAGAGGAGGCAGAATGGCAGAGGGACTAGGAGGGATATGTTGGAGGCAGTTGGCAGAGTGGTGGTTGAGCCCAACGGCAGCGATTGCATTGTTGGCGGCGGTGGTTGCGGCGGCGCAGTATTCTTTGAGCAGGAGGCAGTGGCTGCTGGGATTGTATGAGAAGAGGTACCCGGTGTTCTCGGGAACGATGAGGTTCGTGGTGCTGAGTTTCCGTGAGAGAAGGGTGACCGACGAGAGACGAAAGAGCTTCCAGGTGGAGTCGTGGGAGCATAGGTTTTTGTTCGGGAGGGACGTGGCACGGCACGTGGATGAGTTGATGAGTAAAGGGACGAGGCTGATGGAGGTGGAAGAGAAACGAAGAAAGCAGGACGGGACGCAGGAGGAGTTGGTGGAGCTAGCGGAGGAGGAAGGGAAATTGGTCGAGTACTTCGGACAGCAGCGGGAGGCGACCGTGAGGCTGTTCCGGAGGTATCTGGAGGTTGGTCGAAGGGGACGAATGCGGAGGTGGGGGAAGGGGTGAGTGGGATGGGGAGGGAGTTGTCGCGTCGGGAGAGAGGGAAGTGTCGAGGTGGAGTGTCGGGAAAAGGTGTCGCGAAAGAGACGAAAGGCGACATGGGCAGAAGCAGGGAAAAAGCAGCCTCTCCCCTGTCCTACAGAAAAGGCAAGGGGCCAGGAAATGAGACGTGAACAGAGGCGAGGAGGTAGGATGGACCGGAGAAGACAGATGCCAAGACGGCTGGGGGCGGTGTTGTTGTTGGTTTTGATGGCTGCGTTGGTGGGAATGCTTGAGGGAGATGGGTTTGCGGAGGGGGATACGGCAGGAGTGGAGGTGCGGGAAAGAGAAGAGGGGGTGGGGAAGGCGTGGTGGAGGTGGTGGGTGGAGGTGTTGAGCGCATCGTTGGTGCCGGTGATCGCGGGAGCGACATTGTACGTGATGTTTCGGCAGAAGAAAATGGGGGAGAAACAGTCAGCGTGGGAGAGGGAGTTTGGAGAGAGGCAGCTGAAGCAGGAGCGCGAGTTGACAGAGAGGGCGGAGTGGCTGGCAGTAGGGGAGAAAAGACACGCGGCGGTGAAGGCAGCATGGGAATTCCTTATTGAGGGGGTATTTGCGGAGAAAGTGAGGGGGAGCGACAAGGCTAGGTTTTTCGCGGAGGTAGGTTTGAGGGGAGGGCTGTTTGGGGAGAAGGAGGAGAAGGATTTGAAAGGGTTGGGTGATAAAGTTGGGGAGTTGAACGAGTTGCAGGGGCAGCTGCGGGAAGAGAGGGGAAAAGTGCGAGGAGGAGCGGGAAGCGCGGGGGAGGTGAAGAAGCTGGAGAAGAAGAGGGAGGAGTTGTTAAACAGGGTGACGGAGGTGCTATATAGGCTGGGAAAGGCGTGCTGGGAGAGAAGGGGGTCGTGAGGAATGGCGGGATTTATGAGGAGATGTGTCGGGAGGCAGTAAATAAGTGGGGTGACGGGAATGAGAGAAGGGCGTCTGTCGGGTGGTAGCCGGGGCGTCTCGCCCCGGATTCGGAATGGTCCACGCCGTAGCCAAGTCCCCAAGAGCTAAGGTCTTACACCTTAAACCTTGAACCTTAAACCTTGAACTTATCCCCCAAGTCGCCGATAAAGGGAATCTTCCACTCCTGCCCTTGAAGCGCGAAGAATATCCCGGCCACCGCGCAAGCCAGACACAGGACAATGACCATGCTCCAGATAAGGTCACCGATCTTTGGAAGAAGGAATATCACCGCCGCGATTTCGATTATGAAGAGTATCAGCCCCTGTTTACCGTGCTTCAGGGCGAAGGGATTGTCCTTCATTTTTATCAAGGGAATAAAACACATAAAAGGTATGTAGCCCAAGATCGCAGCGCCCTTCCCCTCTTCGATCATCTTCTTTTTCTGTTCCTCTTCTGTCTCCGAATTCTTCGTCTCACCGGTTCCGAAGATTTGCTCAGTCATCGTCTCTCCCCTCAGATTTGATTCGTTCTGTTAAACTTCATACTTCCCAGAATATAGGCTCTCCCTTCTCACTGGGCAAGTCGAATTTGATCAGATCCACTGCCGGCCATTTGCCCATCTCTTTCCCCTGCCTCTCCCCTATCAATCTGAACCATATCTCCTTTGTCTCCTCGAACTCCAAAAGGCTGATGGGAATCGCCAGCTCCAACATGTCTGCGAAGGCGAACTTTAGCTCAGCAGAAATTAATTTCCATTCGCTTTCATTCCGCCGCTTAAGGAGAGAGGCTTTTCCGTCTTTAACCGAAATCTTGTATCTGGACGGCTGCAGGAGTTCAAAGGTAAGCCCGTATCTTTCCCGATCGAATTCCTTTCCCGTGACAGTCGTGTCTACCCTGAAATATACGTTGTTCTCGTCTGAGCCGAAGTAAATGCCCGAAACCAAAGAGGAGACCTGATGCATGGTTCCCCCGGCCTTACGCGTATCAAAGAACCCTGCCTCCTGCCATTCGTAATAGTGGCTCCTTTTCCCGTCTATGGTGGGTTTCAAGTACCCGGTAGGCGGGAGAAAATGAGTGGAGATAGCTTGCGACTTGATGGGTTGATAGAGCTCATCCGGCGGCTCCTGACCGATTAGCTCGTAAACATACAGCAGGTGTGACCGGAACAGCCTGTCGAACTCCTCTGTGCCCGGGCCCTGATGCTCATCCCCGTACCACCAATTCCAATCGCTCCCCTCGGCAACGTAAATCTCTTTCCAGGCCTTCTTTAAGATTCCCTCTGTCTCGCGGGTCTTCCCTGATTTCTTTTCGAATTGGACCAAAGCGTCCCTGGCTTTCTTCAGAAAGTCCCAGGCCAGATTATCCTCCGGATGACCGATCCAGACTCTGAAATTGTGGTTGATCCATGAACCGGGGAACAGGTGTGTGAGCTCTTCCGGTTCGCCGGAACTCCTCAGGAAATCGCTTATGGTGGTGGTGCGAAGCAGTCTGTCCTCCGAGAGCTTGGTGTAGAGCGCAGACAAAAAATCGTGGCCGTCGTTCTTGTAATATTCCCAGCAGTTCTCACCATCCAGTATGACGGAGACCACGCAGTTTGGCAGCTCCGCTGCGGGTATACTCTTCCTTATTTTATGCAGGCGCCCGATGAAATCATTGGCGGCGTCCTCTGCGTTCCACTTAGAATAGACGAATCCGATCAGATCGGAAAGGGCATGGTCCCGAAACAATATGGAGAGTTCATCTCCCTCGACCGTTATCCTGTAGGGTCTGTAAAGCGCAGCGTGACGTCTGCGGGCCAGCCTGACCCGCTCCGCTCTTCCTATTGCAAGGCTCAAGAACAGAATTTCCTCATCGGTGGCGATCCATTTCACCCCGGACTTCGCAACCAGCGGAACCATCTGTTCGCTGACGCTCCCTTCGGAGGGCCAAAGGCCTTCGGCCCTTCGCCCAAAGGTTCTTTCGTACAGTCTCAGACCCTCGTTGATCTGAACCTTCAGGTCTTCAGGATGGGAAAATCTCTCTTTGGGGAGTTGTATGTGTGGAAGTGCAAATTTTGCACAGTCGCTATCACAGATCAGGGGCATAATTGGGTGAAAATAGGGCGAGAAAGTTATCTCGATCTGTCCCCTATCCTGCAGGTCCTTGTACTTGGGAAGAATCTTAGCCAGAATCTCCCTCTGCTTGTGAAGCAATCTCTTTTTCTCCTCCTCAGTGAAATCCCGGCCTTTCTTGAACAGGTGACCGATGAAGGGATCTTCCCTGAAGATCGGATCTACCCAGGCCAGGTTCGACCAGACCTGCAGATCCAGGAAATCCTGAACGTCGAAATTGCGAATCTTTGATCTTAGATTCTGCAGATCCGCTCCCCTTTTCCGGAGGAACTCACGGAATCGCGGATACGGATAAATCATGGTACGAAAACTGCAGTTGAAGAAGCTGGAAAGTATCTTCTCCTTTTCATCGTCAGTTAAATCTTTGGCCGGCTTTTCGGTGAGAAGCA
>CBDUQU010000010.1:0-36425 GCA_965369445.1 uncultured bacterium
CCCCAAGGGGAGAGAGAACCCGGTGTGTTTCCTTCCGTTAGTTCTAAGTTTTCCTTGACTTATGGCCAAATCCGATTAAATTGGTCAGAAAATTCCGAAGGGAGATTGAGATACTATGAGCAAGGATTTTCTGGCAATAACGGATTTCACCACGGAGGAGATAGAGGAGACTCTTGAACTTGCCCTGGATATGAAGTCGGGAAAGATTACGCCGCTTCCATTGACGGGCAAAGCCGTTGCATGCATCTTTCTCAAGGCATCGCTTCGCACCAGGGTCAGCTTCGAGGTGGGGATTATGCAGCTTGGAGGGAAGTCCCTCTACATCACCGGCGATGAGATAGGACTGGGTAAGAGGGAATCGGCCTACGACGCCGCCAAGGTTCTGTCGCGGTTTGTGGACATGATAATGATCAGGGCGTTCGATCATAAGCAGGTGGAAGAATTGGCCCAACACGCGGAAATTCCGGTGATCAACGGTCTAACCGATCTTCTGCATCCCTGTCAGGTGATGGGTGATATGCTGACCGCCCTGGAGCACAAGGAAAAGGTGGAAGGGCTTACCATAGCTTATTTAGGCGACGGTAATAACGTGACCAATTCATGGCTCAATGCATCCACCAGATTTCCCTTTGACCTCAGGATCGGCACCTCGCCGGAGACCAAGCCGAATCAGGAGATTCTTGAGAACGCACAAAAGGTTGGCTTGAGTCAGATAAGCGTGACCTTCGATGCAAAAGAGGCCATCAAGGATGCAGACGTGGTCTACACCGACGTGTGGGCGAGCATGGGAGAGAAACATCTTTCCGACAAGAGAAAGAAGCTCCTGAAGAGTTTTCAGGTGAACAGCGATCTGCTGAAGGCGGCTAAGGATGACTGCATCGTCATGCACTGCCTGCCGGCAAACAGGGGAGAGGAGATCACCGACGAGGTGATGGATGGTCCTCATTCAGTGATGTTTGACCAGGCGGAAAACAGGCTTCATGCGCAGAAGGCCATCATGGTCAAGCTTCTGAGCCAAGGGCTGAAGGAGGATGGTGCATTCCAGAAGTTCGAGTAATAATAACGTTCCAGCTAGGAATTCTGCTAAGAAAGGTTGAACAATGGCAAAGATAGTAGAATGTGTTCCCAATTTCAGTGAAGGAAGAAGACCCGAAGTTATCGACGCTATTCTCGAAGAGATCAAATCGGTCCCCGGTGTCTTGCTCTTGGATAAGGAGATGGACAAAGATCATAACCGGGCGGTGGTGACCTTTGTGGGTGGACCGGAGGAAGCCAAGACAGCCGCCTTCAAGGCGATCGCCAAAGCGGCTGAGTTGATAGACATGGAGAAGCATCAGGGAGAACATCCCCGCATGGGGGCAACCGACGTGGTTCCGTTTATTCCCATCTCCGAGGTGACACAACGAGATTGTGTCATACTGGCTGAGCAGTTAGGAAAAGAGGTGGGGGAGAAGCTTCAGATTCCGGTCTACCTGTACGAGGCAGCGGCAAGCAGGCCCGATCGAGCCAACCTGGCGGCTGTTCGGCGCGGCGAGTACGAGGGAATCAAGGCAGAGATAGAGACCAACCCGGATAGAAAACCGGATTTCGGACCGGCCAAGATGCACCCGACTGCCGGTGCTATCGCCATCGGCGCCCGCATGCCCTTGATCGCGTTCAATGTCTACCTTGGAACTCCCAATGTGGGGATCGCCAAGAAGATTGCCAAATCGATCAGATTCGCGGGCGGTGGTCTCAGATACTGTAAGGCCTTAGGCTTTGAGATCAAAGAGAGAGGGCTTGCTCAGATATCCATGAATTTGGTCAACTACAAGAAAACTCCTATCTTCCGGGTTTTTGAGATGATAAAATCCGAGGCGGAGAGGTATGGGGTTCCCATCATCTCCAGCGAGATCGTCGGTCTCACACCTGAAGATGCCCTGCTGGACGTCGCGGAGTACTATCTTCGTCTGGAGAATTTCAAGAAGGAGCAGGTGCTGGAGAGCAAGCTGATGGTCTTCGCCGGTGGAGAAAAGGAGGGATTGGAAGGGTTCATCGATCAGGTGGCCTCATCTTCTCCCGCTCCCGGTGGGGGAAGCGTCGCAGCCGCTTGCGGCGCGTTAGCCGGGGCTCTCTCCTCCATGGTATGTCGCTTGACAATCGGAAGGAAGAAATTCAAGGATGTGAGCGAGGAACTCAAAGGCGTTTTGAACAAAGCAGAGTCGATCAAGAAAGAGATGGAGGAGTTTATCGTTAAGGACGCCGAGAGCTTCGACAGTGTAATGGCTGCCATGAAGCTACCCAAATACACCGATGAGGAGAAGGAGAAACGGAACCTGGCAGTTCAGGAGGCGACCAAAGGAGCCATAGCCGTCCCTCTTCAGGTGATGGAAAGGGGCCTGGAGGCGCTCAAATTGAGCCAGGTGGTGGTGGAAAAGGGGAATCCGAACATGATCTCGGATGCTGGAGTGTCCGCACTAGCCGCGAAGACGGCAGTGGATGGCGCTTATTATAATGTTAGAATAAACCTGCTGTCAATCGAAGACCAGGATTTTGTGACCTCCACAAGGCGAAAAGCGGATGCTATCAGACAGGAAGCTTCTGCTCTGGCTCAGGAGATTGAGAGAATCGTGGAAGAGAAGTTGAGCGAGGATCGGTAAAATCAGATGCAGAAACGCTGGATAGACCTCCATATTCACACCACCGCCTCTGACGGACTGCTAACCCCGGAGCAGGTGGTTGAGTTCGCCAAGGAGGCAGGTCTATCTGCCATCTCCATCACCGATCATGACACCATCAACGGGTATCTGGCGGCCAGGGAGAAGGCAGAGGAGTTGGACATCGAGCTTATACCTGGGGTGGAACTTTCCGTCTCATCCGGGGACGATGACTTTCATCTTCTGGCTTATTTGATTGACTGCGAGAATCCGGAATTCTTGAAGAAGATCAACGGCTTCCAAGAGGAGAGGCGTATTCGCGGCGAGAAGATGGTGGAAAAGTTAAATGAGTTGGGTTTGGACTTAAGTATAGATACGGTGAACAGGATAGCGGGCAAAAGCTCGGTGGGAAGACCGCATCTGGCCGACGCTTTACTCAAAGAGGAATTCGTTCATACCTATGACGAGGCCTTTGCCAGATACTTGGGCTATCATGCTCCGGCTTATGTTCCCAAGCGATTCCTGACGCCTCAGGAGGGGATCGACTTAGTTCATCTGGTTAGGGGGGTGGCGGTCTTGGCTCATCCGGGAACCTCCAGGTCACACGAGGCTATCTATGATTTCATCCAGATGGGTTTAGACGGGATTGAGGCGTACCACGCCGTGCACGACAGGCAGGCCACTCGCCACTATGTAAACTTAGCCAACAAATTCGGCCTGATCTACACCGGGGGATCCGATTGCCACGGACGGAAAGGTGAAAAGACTCTAATCGGAACTGTCAAAGTCCCGTATCAGTGCCTGGAGATGCTGCGAAAAGTGAAAGAGGAGAATTATTGATCGGGCTTTCAATTCGGAAGACCGGCACAGAAATCCACCGCCAGGCATCGTCCGGGCTACTTCCCAAGTTGGCGTGAGGTTACGAGTGAGGGCTTAACAGCGGTCTCCGGATGCAAAACGTGGTCTTTTGTCTTTTTGACCCGTCCTGGTCCTCAGCACTACCAGTAAGACCTGTTTTCCTAATCTCAGAGGAGAGATAAGATGAGAAAGTTTGTGTTTTTTGCGTTTATTCTTATTGCTATGCAGGCTGCTCAGGCCGACGAACAGAAACTGAGCCAGGCTTATGAGCAACAGCTTATAGAACGCGTTAAGAGCGTATTTTCACCCCAGGCCGCGGTAAAGGCACTGGAACGTCCCATCTGCGCCACGCCCATATTCTTGGAGGTAAAGGCTAATTGGGACAGGCTCTCTGCTAAAACAAAAAAAATCTTGGAATCGTATACGGAAAGACCAACCTATAATTTTACCGAGTATACCTACGATACCCCGGAGGGTCATTTCAAGATTCATTACGTCAGAGATGGTGATAGTGCAGTTTATCAACCGAATGTTGATAATGATTTCGATGGGCATCCAGATTGGGTCAATACCTGCGGCGAAGTGTTGGAACACGTGTGGGATACTGAGCTTGAAGTTTTGATGTATGAAGTACCTCCAAGTGATTCGCTGAACCCTGGAACCGCTGATGACGGGGGGGATGGCAGGTATGATATATACTTGCTGGATTTAGCCGGACAGTATTTAGGATACACTCAGAGCGAATACCTGGTCTCTTCAACATCCGTCACAAGCCATATAGTACTTGATAATGACTATATCGGCTACGTCGGTCTAATACCACACACCCCGCTTGAGTGGCTTCAGGTGACTGCGGCACACGAGTTCTTTCATGCGATTCAAATGGGCTATGACGGTCGTGAGTACGAAAGCGAGCCTTTTAGACCTTACTGGATGGAGATGTCTGCTGTCTGGATGGAGGATATGGTTTACGATGATGTGAACGACTATTTGGGCTATCTGCGCCATTTCTTCAATGAACCTTGGCTTTCTCTTAAGACCTTTAGTAGCCCAACAGATCAACACGCCTATGGCAGTTGCGTCTGGCCCATGTATCTTCAGGAAAGATTTGATACCACCATAATAAGGGATATCTGGGAAGGATGCGCGCAGGTAGCAGGAGACAATGTCTTTGATCCCCCAGGTGAGTCTGCGACAGATAAGGCCTTGCCCGACGGCGTTAGTTTTGAAGATGCCTTCCGGGAGTTCACGGTGTGGAACTATTTTACGGGAGATAGAGCTAGAACCGAATCTTACTACTCGGAGGGAGAGGACTTTCCACAGGTGAAAGTCGGGGATTTACATTATCACACCACATATCCCGTATTTTCTCCTTCCGGTCCAAACCATCCGGAAAACCTGGGATCGAACTACGTCGTTTTTGTGCCGGATCTCCAATTAGGGGAAGGGAAGGGCGGGATGAGAATCGAATTTGACGGGCACGGGGGAGACTACGGTGTCTCGGCGGTAGGATACAAGTCCTATCCCCATACGCCCTTCGACACCACTTTGATAGGGGTGGCGGAGATCCATAATTGGTCCTCTTATATTGAAGTGGTCATGATACCCGCGGTGCTGACAAGAAATCCGGACGACTACTCGACGTACGAATATCAAGCATTCTACGATAGTTCACTGATTGGGGGTTTAGAGTTGCCCGAAGGGGACGAAGTGCTGCAAAATCGTCCCAGCCCCTTTGTGATCAGAAACGAAACTGATCGGACGTTTTTTCCCTTTAGACTATCCTCACCCAGCCGGGTGCGAATTGACGTATTCACCCTGAGCGGAGAACGAGTAAGGACTATCTTTCCCAAGCGTGACATTATACTCTCGCGGGAAGACTACACCAGGGTGGCGGATCTTCGTGAGCTTGGTCTATTCTGGGACGGAAGGAATGAAGAGGGGGAGTATGTGTCATCCGGCGTCTATGTTTATACATTCAGAACCGATCGAACCACGCAGGTCGGCAAGATAGTGGTGATCAGATGAGTCTTTCTGCCAGGAAGCTTGCCCTCATGGGGGTTTTGATTGCCCTGGCCATCGCTTTAAAGCTTCCCATACTTTCCGTTCCAAACGTCGAGTTCTTCACCTTTATAGTCTTTTCTTCCGGTTATCTCTTGGGCATGATCGAGGGGGCGGTGGTGGGAGTCATCTCCATGTCTATTTACACCTCCTTTGTGACACCATATGGTTTGCCTCCTCTGCCCATAGCGTTCGCACAGGTCTCCTCCATGGCCTTGATAGGCCTCACCGGAGGGTTGGTCTTCAAGCTCGATACGTCTGTTTTTAGATTAAATCTCTCTTCCCGGACAATGGCCATCGTTGTGACCATGGGGATTATTGGTTTTTTCCTGACCCTGATCTATGATCTACTCACCAACTTAGCTACCGCCTTGGTGATGGGTCAATTCCTGCCGGTGATGATTGCAGCCGTTCCTTTGTCACTCGTTCACATTTCCTCAAACGTGGTTATCTTCATTGTCTCATCACCCCTGCTCCTGAAGATGGCAAGATTCTATCGCGAAAGGGTCTGACGGAAGACGAGGATTGGCAGTTCGGCAGGTATTCATCCTGGGCCTAGCCTATCACCTTATCTAAGAATCACATGAAGGATATTTGCCTTCGCAGGTTTGTGACAAATTTCACTTGACATGGCAGGTTTTGGCGTATATACTGATAGACTTTGAAGTTAGCACGCGGCATCTTGCGTTGGTTAGATCACTGTTGACCCGCAAGTCAATCCATACAGCATGCATCAAAAAGTGAGGACAAAATGGTAGGAATAGTCGGCTACGGAGCTTACGTTCCCAGACACAGGATCAAAGTGGAAGAGATCGCCAAGGTGTGGGGTGCAGATGCCCCCAGCTACAAGAAGGGCCTGCAGCTCTACGAAAAATCAGTGCCCAGCCCGGATCAGGACACCATCACCATGTCGGTGGAAGCGACCAAGTACGCCTTGAAACGTGCAGGCATCGATCCCAAGGAGATCGGAGCAGCTTACGTCGGGTCGGAATCGCATCCCTATGCGGTCAAGCCTTCGGGCACCGTTTTAGCGGAGGCCATCGGAGCCACGCCAGAGGTGCACTGCGCCGATTACGAGTTCGCCTGTAAGGCGGGAAGCGAAGCCATGTTTGTTTGCATTGGTCTGGTCGAATCCGGCCGGATCAAGTTTGGCTTGGCGGTAGGAGCGGATACCTCTCAGGGCGCGCCAGGTGATGCGCTGGAGTACTCGGCTGCCGCTGGCGCAGCTTCGTTCATATTTGGCCAGGAGAATCTGATAGCAAAAGTGCTTTACACTTATGCTTACATGACCGACACCCCGGATTTTTGGAGAAGGGAGCATCAATTCTATCCCCGGCACGCGGGCCGTTTCACCGGCGAGCCCGCCTACTTCAAACATATCACCGGGGCGGCGGAAGGGATCATGAAGAAGGCAAACATGAAGCCGGAGGATTTCAGCTACGTTATCTTCCACCAGCCCAACGGGAAGTTCCCCCAGAGGGTGGGAAAGATGCTGGGGTTCAAGAAGGAGCAGATAGAACCGGGATGGCTTTCTCCCACCCTGGGCAATACTTACTCCGGATCGTCTCCCATGGGACTCACCTCCACCCTGGACATCTCCAAACCCGGAGACAAGATACTGATGGTCTCTTACGGCTCGGGCGCGGGAAGCGACGGCTTCATATTTGAGGTGACGGATAGGATTAATGAAGTGCGGGATAAGGCACCGCATACCAGATTTCAGTTGGACAACAAGAAGAAGTATATAGAATACGGCACCTACGCCAAGTTCAGAGGCAAGATCCGGATGGGTACGTAAACTGATCGATGCTGGTTTGACGGTAGCGATGCTCGTTTCGACGCTGGATGCTCGCAGCTCGAAGCACGACACAGATGGTGGGGCTGGATGAATGCAAGGAGTCCAATAAAGAGTTTTGCTGACTTGGAAGTATACCAGAACAGCTATAAGGGTTCAATAGAGGTGATCACCAAGATAGTGCCTAAGCTTCCAAAAGAGGAACAACGCGACCTGGCGAATCAGATGCGCCGATCAGCAAAGGCTGTTCCCAGGTTAATAGCCGAAGGCTATTCAAAGAAGCACCAGAGCAAAGGCTTTCAGAAGTATCTGGATGATGCCATGGCCGAATCGAATGAGATGATAGTATGTTTGAGTCACGCCCGAGATTTGTACTCGCGATACGTCGACCCGGAGCTGTGCGAACAGCTAATAGACTTGTATGATAAATCCAGCAGACAACTATACAATTTGGCAAGAAAATGGAGAGACTTTAAGAGAGGTTGAGGTCTTCGAGCTTCGCGTATCGTAAGATCGAGCTTCGATACGAGCATCGCAACCGACTAACGAGTGACTTTCAGTGAAAAAAGGAGAAGGGACATGAGAGACGTTGCCATCATAGGTGTGGGAATGAACAAGTGGGGGGAGTTGTGGCAGAAATCATTAAGGGACGTTTTCGTGGAAAGCGCCCTTTTGGCCATCGAGGATGCCGGAGTGGATCACATCGATTCCATGTACGTGGGCTGCATGACCTCCGGCCTTTTTGTGGGACAGGAGCATCTCTCATCACTCCTGGCTGATTACCTGGGGACTGCTCCTATTCCCGCGGCTCGCGTGGAGTCTGCCTGTGCATCAGGCGGTCTGGCAGTGAGGGTGGGATTCATGGACATTGCCTCGGGCATGTCGGACATAGTCTTAGTAGGGGGAGTGGAAAAGATGACCGACGTGGGCGGAGATGGTGCCACCTATGCGCTCTCTACAGCGGCGGATCAGGAGTATGAGGTGTACAACGGGATCACCTTCCCCGGTCTTTATGCGCTGATGGCGAACAGTCACATGCATAAGTATGGCACCACCAGAGAACAACTGGCCCAGGTGGCGGTAAAGAATCACGAGAATGGCTCCAAAAATCCTCTGGCCCAGTTCCCGCAGAAGATCACGGTGGACCAGGTGCTCAGCTCGATCATGGTAGCTGATCCTCTGACCATACTGGATTGCTCTCCCATCACCGACGGCGCTGCATGTGCCATTTTGTGCCCGGCGGAGATGGCGAGGAAAATCTCCAAGAGACCTCCGGTGAAGATAATCGGCACAGGCAATGCAACTGATACCATCGCCCTGCACAGCCGCTCTGATTTCACCAAGCTTAATGCCACGGTGAAGGCGGCAGAGGCGGCTTACAAGATGGCCGGTGTGAAGCCTGAGGATATCGATCTTGCAGAGGTGCACGATTGCTTCACCATAGCTGAAATAATAGTCACCGAGGATTTAGGTTTCTTCAAGAAGGGTGAGGGAGGGAAGGCCGCCGAGAGCGGCGCGACAGCCATCGGAGGAAAGAAACCGATCAACACCAGCGGTGGCCTCAAGTCCAAGGGCCATCCGGTGGGAGCAACCGGCGTGGGACAGGTGGTAGAGATAGTCCACCAGCTCAGGGGAGAGGCTAAAGACAGGCAGGTTAAAGACGCCAAGACCGGGCTCACCCAAAACATGGGTGGCAGTGGTGGAAGCGCAGTGGTGCACATAATGCAGGCGATGTAAGTGCACGATCAGTCGAAGTAAATGCAGATGAGCCCGTGAAGTGTCATTGCGAGGAGTCCCCAGGATAGGGGACGACGAAGCAATCTCCTGAGATTGCTTCGCTCCTTCCAGTCGCTCGCAATGACGACATAGGAGTTTCGATACGAGCATCGACAACGATAGACGAGAAAATCAATATACGGAGGTAAGCTGATGTTCCCGGCCAGATACTGGAGAGAGATACCGCAGAGATACAGATTAGAGGCAAGCAAATGCAAAGGCTGTGGAAGGATATACTTCCCTCCCCGGCTCATTTGTGCTGGATGCAAGTCCAGGGATTTCGAAGAGATAAAACTCAAGGATCAGGGAAAGCTGTTGAGCTTTACGGTGATCCGGGTGGCCCCCAGCCAGTTCGTGGATCAGTCTCCGTACGCCATGGGGATAGTAGAGCTGGATGATGGAGCCAGATTCCTGGCCCAGATTGCGGATTGCGAGCCTGACCAGCTTGAGATCGGGATGAGGCTGAAGCTGGAGTTCCGAAAGATCCAGGAGGATGGAGACGCCGGCATCCTGTGTTACGGATACAAATGCGTTCCAGCATAACCGGGTTTGCTACCGGCACAGGAGCCCGATTTGGTGATCACCGGAATGTAGGTCTTTAGCCGTCTTCGGCCGGATCTATTGGCAAACAAATTCTTTGATCTGGCGCCTAACAGCCAAACTGATAACTGGCAACTGCCAACTATCTACATATGTTTCGAATAGAAAGCAAAATCGATACGAAGAGCTCTGAGTTTCAGCAGAACAAAGCTGAAATGCAAAGGCTGGTCGCAGAGTATCAGGAGAGATTGAAGAAGATAAAACTGGGGGGACCGGAGAAGCTCCGCAAAAGGCATCACGAGAGGGGAAAGCTACTGGTCAGGGAGAGGCTGGATCTTTTATTCGACAGCAACACTCCCTTTATAGAGTTATCTCCTCTGGCCGCCTACGATATGTACGACGGCGGTGCGCCTGCCGCGGGCGTGGTCACCGGCGTGGGCGTGGTGCATGGGCGGGAGGTCTTGGTGGTGGCAAACGATGCCACCGTCAAGGGGGGAACCTACTTCCCCATCACCATAAAGAAACACGTGCGGGCTCAAGAGGTGGCCATGGAGAACCGCCTTCCCTGCCTTTACTTGGTCGACTCCGGCGGCATCTTTCTTCCCTATCAGTCGGGAACCTTTCCCGATAAGGATCATTTCGGAAAGATATTCTATAACCAAGCTCGCCTTTCTGCCATGGGCATTCCCCAGATTGCCATTGTGATGGGTTCCTGCACCGCAGGGGGAGCGTACGTTCCTGCCATGAGCGACGAGGCGGTGATCGTCAGGAAGCAGGGGACCATCTTCATCGGCGGTCCGCCTCTGGTGAAAGCGGCAACCGGCGAGGAGGTGACCGACGAGGAGTTGGGAGGCGCCGACGTTCACTGCAGAATCTCCGGGGTGGCCGATCATTATGCCTTAAATGACAAGCATGCGCTTGGAATCGCCAGAAACATTGTCGAATCTCTGGATCCACCCAAGAAATTCGAGTTGGACGTGGCTGAGCCGGAAGACCCTTATTATGACCCTGAAGAAATCTACGGTATAGTTCCCCGGGATTTGAGAAAGCCTTATGACATCCGGGAGGTCATCGCCAGAATAGTCGATGGAAGCAGATTCCAGGAGTTCAAGGAACTCTACGGGCCCACCATCGTCACCGGGTTTGCCCGGATCATGGGCTACCCGGTAGGGATATTAGGTAACAACGGTGTGCTCTTCTCCGAAAGCTCTCTTAAGGCGGCTCATTTCATCAATCTCTGCACCATGCGCAAGATTCCCTTGATCTTCATGCAGAACATCACCGGTTTCATCGTGGGCAAGCAATATGAACATGGTGGGATAGCCAGGGATGGGGCAAAGCTAGTGCACGCGGTGGCCAATGCAGACGTTCCCAAGTTAACCGTGATCGTGGGCGGCTCCTATGGAGCCGGTAACTACGGCATGTGCGGTCGAGCATACGATCCGCGCCTCATCTGGATGTGGCCCAACGCAAAGATCTGTGTGATGGGGGGAGAGCAGGCGGCCAACGTTCTTTTGACGGTGAAGATGAGGCAGCTTGAGAAACAGGGCAAGACCATGACCAAGGAGGAACAGGAGAAGTTTATGGAGCCTACGGTTAAGAAATATGAAGAGGAATCCAGTCCTTATCATAGCGGCGCCAACCTCTGGGACGACGGAATCCTGGATCCGCTGGAGACTCGCACGGCTTTAGCATTGGGCATCTCCATGGCCTTGAACGTTCCGATTCCCGATCAGAGATTTGGAGTTTTCAGAATGTAGTCTTGCTCGTTCATATGATTCTCTAAGATACGACGAAGATAGTTTCCAATAAATTACAGTAAGTAGATTTTTTAGTAACTTAGAAGTGGAGCGGTGGAAATTGGCAGAAAAGCGGAAGTTCGAGACTATCACATACTCCATCAAAGACAAGATCGCGACGGTCACCCTCAATCGTCCTGAGGTTCACAACGCCTTCAACGAGGTGATGATCGCCGAATTGACAGAGGCGTTTAAGAAGATCTCAGAGGATGATGAAGTACGGGTCGTGGTCTTAACCGGAAATGGGAAGTCTTTCTCGGCCGGGGCGGACTTAAATTGGATGAAGAAGATGATAAACTTCAGCTATGAGCAGAATCTCGACGATTCCCTCAAGTTGGCTGAGTTATTCTATCTGATGTATTCATTGCCCAAGCCGGTCATCGCCAGGGTGAATGGCGCTGCCATCGGCGGAGGAACCGGTCTGGTGGCGGTGTGCGACATCGCCATCGCCTCGGAGAAGGCCAAGTTCAGCTTAAGCGAGGTGAAACTGGGATTGGTGCCGGCATGTATCTCTCCCTACGTGATCCGCAAGGTGGGTGAGGGGAGATGCAGGGAGTTCTTCCTCACCGGAGAAAGGCTCACCGCCAAGAGAGCCTCAGAGCTGGGATTGGTAAATCAGGTGGTGTCACCAGAGGAATTGGATGAAGCAGTGCAGGAGAAGGCTGCTCACCTCGTTTCCAGCGGCCCCAGGGCGTTGGCCATGTGCAAGGAGCTTCTGAAGAACGTTCCTGGCATGGATTTTGAGAAAGCCAAAACCTACACCGCGGACATGATAGCCCGCATGCGAATCGGAGACGAAGGGCAGGAGGGCATGAACGCCTTTCTTGAGAAGAGAAAGCCAAAGTGGACCGAGTAAAGGTATTCGAATCTTGCTCAGAATAGCGGTTAGAACGTGGATTTGATTTGCCGTGAAGATGTAGACTTAAGCATTGTAGGCCCTGCGGACTTTTTCTACCTCACCCCCTTTGTTCCCCCTCTCCATTTTATGGAGAGGGGGATAGGGGGAGAGGTCCTCAGAATGTCAACTCAATTTGAGAAGGCATGAATAGAGAGAATATCATAAAGCAACTCGATTGGGTTCGAGACAAATTCGGCAGTATAGAAGAATACATCAAGATTCACTACGGTAAGCCGGCTCCGTTTTCCATTCTTGGGGATGTCTGCCTGGTTCATCTAGATAGCCCGGATGAGGAGACCATCAAAGAGAGAGAAAGAGAGTTCCTGAGAGATGACGGACTTGACGACGACTGTCCCTTATGCCAATTGCAGAGGCAGGAAGGTGGATTTGTGGTCTACGATGGATGTGATGGGTGGTGTCCGGAATGCAAACAAAAGGAAACTTGTGAGAGCTATGATCCTGAAGAATGGAAGAAAGAGAAGATAGGGGAGATTGATTCTGAGGTAAGAAATGAAGCGAAGGAACTTCCACATAGCCCTTGGTCTTCAAGTTTTGTGAATACAGATAATTTGAATGAGATGTCTCCGGATTTAGCTATGCGGATTCTTTCGTTCGGTGTTTTAGCGCATGCCGTTGAACTGAAAATGGATCTGAAAAACCATGGCGATGCCGAAGATATAATCCGGAGTTTCCTGGAACCTCTTGAATCAGCCTGCCATGGCTTGAAATCTTTTTTAGCAAGTGAATCAACAGCGTTTGTCCCAAATGAAATTTCGGTTAATATTCAGGTAGCCATTTCAGCGTTATCTCAACTTACTTCTGGTGAATTCGGGGAAAAAGCAAATGATTTGATTGTGAAGTTGGAGAAACTTCTGAGGTTAGTTGAAGGAATTGAGAGTCAACCCTCTTTTTGATTGTTGTATGATAAAGAAAATACTCATAGCCAATCGCGGGGAAATCGCCGTCAGGATAATCAATGCCTGCAGGGAGATATCCATCCCAACGGTGGCTGTTTTCTCCACCGTGGACAGAACCTCGCTGCACGTTCAGATGGCGGATGAGGCGTTCTGCATCGGAGACCCGCCCCCGCTGGAAAGCTATCTCAACATAGACAAGATCATTCAGGTGGCAAAAGAGTCCGGGGCCGATGCCATCCATCCGGGTTATGGATTCTTGGCGGAAAACCCCGACTTTTGCGAAAGATGCGAGAAAGAGCGAATCATCTTCGTCGGCCCAAACTCCAAGGCCTTGAGATTGGTGGGCGACAAGGTGGCCTCCCGCAAGACCATGACCGAAGCCAAGATTCCCATCATCCCTGGAATGATGAAAAGCGGGAAGGAGGTGAAGGGATTCAAGGAGGCCGCAGAGAAGATCGGCTACCCGGTGATGATCAAGGCCTCTGCCGGAGGTGGGGGAAAGGGGATGCGGATCATACGTTCACCAAAAGATTTGGATAAAGGAATTGAAGCTGGAATGCGGGAAGCCAAGTCCGCCTTCGGAGATGAATCCGTTTACCTGGAGAAATACATCGAGGAGCCTCGGCACGTCGAGTTTCAGGTGCTGGCGGACAACTCCGGAAACGTCGTCCACCTGTGCGAGAGAGAGTGCTCCATTCAGCGAAGGCATCAGAAGATCGTAGAGGAAACCCCTTCGTGCGCCCTGGATGAGAACTTGAGGGCTAAAATGGGCGAGGTGGCCAGGAAGGCGATAAGGGTCTCCGGCTATAACAACGCTGGAACGGTTGAATTTCTACTGGACAAGAACAAGAACTTCTATTTTCTGGAAGTGAATGCGCGGCTTCAGGTGGAGCATCCCATAACCGAGCTGGTGACTGGAGTGGACCTGGTAAAACAGCAGATAAGAATAGCCTCCGGAGAAAAGCTCTCGTTCACCCAGGAGGATATCAAGCAAAGGGGTCACGCCATAGAATGCAGAATCTATGCGGAGGATCCGGAGAACAACTTCTTCCCTTCCTCCGGCAAGATCCTTTTCATGAAAGAACCCTCGGGACCCGGTGTGAGGCATGACTGCGGCATATATTCCGGCATTGAGGTCTCAGTCTTCTACGATCCCATCCTGTCAAAGGTGATTACCTGGGGAGAGACCAGGGAGGATGCCCGCAAGCGCATGATCCTGGCGCTGTCCAACTATACCATTTTGGGAATCAAGACCTGCATCGACTTTTTGGCCTCGGTCATGGATCATCCCGAATTTGTCGCCGGGAATACCCAGACCAACTTCATCGAAAAGAACATGTCAGGTTGGATGGAGAGGAAAAAAGAGAAGCGGTTCACGAATGAAGCTCTGATAGCAGCGGCAATATCTTCGCAGACTAAGGCCCCTTCCAGGAAGCTGGTGCGAGGAAAAGAGGAGATGCCTAGCCCTTGGCTCACTTTGGGTAGGTGGAGCATAGGCGGGGAACCGAGTTGAGGGTAGAGGGTAAAGAGTAAAGAGTTTTCAAACCAAGAGCTGACCGGAAAAACGGTGCAGGACTATAAGAAACTGGAGATATGGAATAGGGCCATGGATTATGCAGTTGAAATATACGGCTTGTCAGCCCGGTTGCTTTCTATCGAGAAATATGGTTTGACCTCCCAAATCCGACGCGCTGTCTGCTCGATTCCTCTGAACATTGCAGAAGGTTCAGGCTGTGAATCACAGAAGGAATTCAGATTGTTCTTAGGGTATGCCCATCGATCTACTCATGAGGTGTTGACTGTTCTAGAGTTAATAGAACGTCTAAAACTCTGCGAGACCAAGCAGGTTCGGGACTTGTTGGAGAAGGGAAAGGAAATCCGTGCAATGATCCACGGCCTCATGAAGAGGTTGCAAACTCTGAACTCTTAACTCTCAACTCTCAACTCTTTACTGTTTCTTATCATGGAACTGGAATTCAGAATAGAGGAAAAGGTCCACAAACTCCACCTTGAGTTCAAGGATGGACAGTACCGAGTCAACCTGGGTGAAGAAGAATACGCAGTGGATTCCTCTCTTATCTCGGAAAACTGCCTCTCTCTTTTGGTGAACGGCAAGGCATTCACCGTCTATTTCGCCGAAGCCGACGGGAAGAAATACTTCTCCATTGGAGGGGAACAGTTCTGCATAGAAGAAACCCAATCAGAAGTTTCGATGGCATCCGGTGGTGACGCGACTGCGGTTGACGAGGCTCCCGTGGCCGCCTCTCCAATGCCGGGCAAGGTGGTTAAGATCTTAGTCAGGGAAGGGGATGGGGTGGAGCAGGGGCAGGGGCTAGTGATCGTGGAGGCGATGAAAATGGAGAACGAGATCAAGTCGCCGGTTAAGGGAAAAGTGGAGAAGGTGAATTTCAAACCCGGTGACTTAGTGGATGCTGCCCAGCCGATAGTAGAAATAAAGCCGGAAGAGGAAAGCTAAAGTCTACCTGAACTTCCACAGGATACTCCCCGCCCTAAGTTCAAGATTCATTCAGAAATCCTCAATAGCCTTACCCCAACTCGAAGGGCCTTTCCCAAAATAGTCTCGGTCTTTAGCGGAAGGTTTCAGCCTTCCGTTTAAGAGTGTGGAAACCTGAAGGTTTCCGCCCAGACGCCCGGACGGGCCTGTCTGGGGGCGGGCGTCCCCCCGCTACATCTGCAGTGCTGGGCACGCAAGCGGGAGTGATCAAGAGACGATCCGGCCGTTACTTGTGTTTGGAGTTCCTCTGGAAGAGGAGGGAGAGGGAGGCAAAATTCTTGTTGAAGAAAAAGACCATGATTCCGAGAAAGAGGAAGATGAAGTCCTTGATGAGTAGGTTTGCCCCCTCCTTCTTTCCGGCGGGGTCGGTGGAGAAGCAGCCGCAGTTTAAGTCTATGCCTCTGTAGAGATTTATCGAGATGGCGACCACGAAGACCATCAGCATCATGCAGATCAATAGGGATGCACTTTCGGTGAATATGCCCAGAATCAAAAAGAGACCGGCTATCAGCTCAACCCAGGGAAGGGTGATGGCGAAGACGTTTATCAAAAAGGGTGGCAGAATCTTGTAGTTGTAAATAATCCGGGCGAACTGCTCTGGATGCGCGATCTTGTCCAAGCTGGCGTAGATGAAGATTACGCCCAGGATCACCCGGAATATCAGCACAATCCTTTTATCTGTAATTATGCTCGCCAGAGCTTTCAGTATTTTCATATCTTATTCACCGGTTTCCACGGGCAAACCTGCTTTCAGCCACTCCTGCCATCCGCCGAAGAAGACCTTTATGTCTTCATACCCCAGCTCGCGCAACTCTCTCGCGAGAAGCAGACTCTCCTCGCATTCGGTTCCGTCGCAGTAGGCTATGATCTCTTCCTCCTGGGGGAGCTGGGGTAAGACCTGCGAAGCATATTCCTCGGATTCCTCATAGGGAAGGTTGACCGCTCCTTTGATGTGCCCCGCCTTGAAGTCTTCAGGATAACGAGCATCCAGGAAGATGGTCTTCCTTGACTGAAATTTCATCATGGCGTAATCCAAGCTGATGGCGGGTGGATCAACGTCCTCCTCGTAACCGTAAGGGACCACCAGGCTGTCCGAGGTAATCTTAGGACTCCAGTTGCCTTTCAAAGCGATGCCGCCGGGCGAGACGGCATTATAAATCAGGCCCATGGCTGAGCCAATCAGGATTATAAGCGCGGTCTTAAGGAGAATGTGGGACAGGTTGAGCTGGGTGCGCATGGGCTTGTGAGTCTTATTCTTCTGCTACGACTGCTGCAATGGGGATACTGACTCTGACTATCTTGGAGCACTCGAAGTCTAGAGTTACGGACGTGTAAAGGTTACCCAAGCTTGCCCCCTCTTTCAACCTCAGGGTTATCTGGACTTTTTCGCCCGGGTCAAGGCTGTTCCCGGGCAACTCGATATCGACATACTCTCCAGGACCTTCTATCAACTCCATGGATAGCTTTTCCCCGGAGATATTTTCCAGCATTACGGTTCGAGTCGCCCCGGCGTCTTGAGAGACCGTATCAAAATCTATACCAACCGGATAGACTTTGACCAACGAATTGGCCCTTCCCAGCTTTGCCGTGAACTGCACTTCGGCAATGGGTTTCATGGGATCGTTGGAAACCACCTGTAGCTTTCTTTTGGTACGGTCACCCGCCATCAACTTCTCAGGATCAAAGAGCACCTTCATGTCGGTGGTCTCATCGGGAGCAATTCTTTCCTTGGAGAGAGGCGTAGTGGTACAACCGCACGAGGTTCTGACCTTGCCGATGAAGAGTGTGTCTTGCCCGATGTTTTTGATCTTGTACGTATGAATTACTTTCCCGGTTTTGGGAACGTACCCGAAATCCCACATGGTCTCGGAAAAGGATATCCTGGCCCGGGATAGCTCTCCTTTCTGGGCAAGTGTCGGCAAAGTCGCAAACAGAACGCAAATGGCTACCATGCCGGTTTTCAGTAGTGAAGTCTCGCAGAAACGCGTCCGTGAAGCCATTGACCGCCGTCCTTCCTTGATATTCTTCACATTTATTACGAAGGTGAAAAAGATCAAGTTGGCGGGAAAAGGGAATGGCCGTTTTCTGCGAAAAATTATTTCAACTATCCTGTGAAAACAGACGTACTGGGGAAACTCGCGCGACTATCACGTGGCTTAGGCGGGGAAACTAAACTGCCGGATTGCCCGTGATGCTTCAATTCAATCTGAACATTTCCAACAGCTTTTTCTTTCTTAGAATGATCAATAGCAGGGGATATCCCAAAACAAAGCAAGCGCCGATTTCACCGATAGCGATGTAGACCACGGTAAACCAGTAGGGGAGTTGAAACAAAAGATGAAGGTAAAAGCTTACGCCGAAGGAATTCACCAAAATGGGAGGAAGCGGGGCCAGAATCGGCCTTCGGGTCCTGGCGACGAGATAGGTCAAAAAGGCGGCGAACAGAGTGAGGAGGCTTCCTCCTACAACATCATAGATGCCCAGGCCACCCAGGATATTCGCCACCAAACATCCGATGAACAGCCCGGGTATGGCGGCAGGGGTGAGGTACGGAAGGATGGTTAAGGCCTCTGATACCCGCAGCTGTATGGGTCCATAGCTTATGGGCGCCAGCATAACGGTTAGTGCCGCATACAGGGCGGCGATCACGCCGACCTGAGCGATGTATCGGGTTGAAAGGTTCAAGAGTTTAAGAGTTCAAGGGTTCAAGAGTTTAAGAGTTCAAGGGTTCAAGAGTTCAAGAATCCAAAGCTCTACTGGTGGAGCCTTGCTTTAACGCTTGCATGCGATGCTCGTCAACGGCAAATAGGCGACTGCCCACAGGAACCTGCGAATAGATACTAACCGTTGACCTCATTGTCAACAAAAAAACCTTGCCTTTCCGGGAAAACTTAGTTAACATTGAACTGGCAACGAATTAACCGCGTAACCTTTGCTTTCGTCGGAGAGTCGGCTATGAAAATCTTAGTGGTTGGCGGTGGTGGCAGAGAACATACGCTGGTATGGAAGCTTGCCTCCAGCCCGCTGGTGGACAAGGTGTTTGCCGCACCCGGAAACGCCGGAATAGCTGAGTTGGCAGAATGCGTCGACATCAGGGTGGATCATCTGACGCGCCTGGCAGACTTTGCCCAGAGAAATTCGGTGGATCTTACCGTGGTAGGGCCGGAGGTGCCCTTAACCCTGGGGATTGTGGATGAGTTTGAGAAAAGAGGCTTGAAGATTCTCGGCCCCAACAGGTCGGCGGCTGAGATTGAGGGCAGCAAGGTATTTGCCAAGCAGTTTATGAAGAAGCATCACATCCCCACCGCCAGCTTTAAGATATTCGACAAGCCGGAAGAGGCTTCTGATTTCATCAGATCCTCCGAGATGCCTTTAGTCATCAAGGCAGATGGGCTGGCGGCAGGCAAGGGGGCGATCATCGTCGAGGATACCCGCTCCGCGCTTTCGACCATTCAGAAGATTATGGTGGACAAGATATTTGGTGGTGCCGGGTCTCGTGTGGTCGTAGAAGATTTCCTCGAAGGGGAGGAGCTCACGGTTTTGGCTTTCACCGACGGCAAGAGCGTCTTCCCTATGCTCTTATCACAGGATCATAAGAAGATCTTTGACGGCGATCGGGGTCCCAACACCGGGGGAATGGGAGCCTACGCTCCCACCACCGTCGCCGACGACAGGATGATGAAGCGAATCTACGATGAGGTTCTGGAGCCCACGGTAGCCGGATTGGAGAGAGAGGGGCGGACCTTCAAAGGAATTCTCTACGCTGGTTTGATACTCACCGAGATGGGACCCAAGGTCATGGAGTTCAACTGCCGCTTCGGCGACCCGGAAACTCAGGTGATACTGCCTCTTTTGAAGACTGATTTAGCGGAGATATTCTCATCTATCATAGATGGAGAACTCTCGTTGCAGGACGTGGAGTGGAGTGACAATTTCGCGGTGTGCATTGTTTTGGCTTCCGCTGGCTATCCCGGAAAGTACGAGAAGGACAAGGAGATTTCCGGACTGAGGAAAGCCAAGCAGATGGAAGACGTGTTGATCTTCCATGCAGGAACCCGAAGACAGAAGGATAGAGTCTTTACCAGCGGAGGAAGAGTGTTGGGTGTGACCGCAACGGACCAAAGCATGGATGACGCCATTCACAAAGCCTACTCTGCGGCGAAAAAGATAGAATTCGAGGGAATGCAGTATCGAAAAGACATAGGACACCGAGCCACCGGCGCCAAGAAGAGATTCCTGTAGGAGAAAGCTGATCGCTGGTCAGGTCATGCAGCCTTCTCGACTGGATTGATCTGCAGTGGTAATTTGAGGAAAGGAAAACCAGAATGTCAGCTCCAAAAGTGTTGATATTGATGGGGAGTGCGCGAGATCAGGAGGTTATGCTGAAAGGAGCAAAGCTCCTGGAGGATTTCGATATTTCCTACCAGATGGAGGTCAGTTCTGCGCATCGCAACCCGGAAAAAACGAAGAGACTGGCACAGGAGGCAGAAAAGAAGGAGGTTAAGGTCATCATTGCCGGAGCAGGAATGGCAGCTCATCTGCCGGGCGCCATCGCTTCCCATACGACTCTTCCTGTAATAGGCGTTCCTCTCTCTGCCTCTTCGCTCTCCGGATTAGACTCACTTCTCTCCATGGTTCAGATGCCCTCCGGGATACCGGTGGCGACCATGGCCATCGGCGAGGCCGGATCCAAAAACGCTGCCATTCTGGCTATCCAGATTCTGGCCTTATCCGACGAGAAGCTGAAGAAAAAGCTGGAGGAGTTCAGAAAGAAAGGGAGTAAGTAGCTGAGGGGTTAAATGAAGTCGCTTTCTTGACCCTTGAACCATGACCCTTGACCTGACTTTCAGAGGAGGGAAAATGAGTTCAGCTTTTTTAGTTTTACTATTTCTTCTTATTGTGCTGGGCGTGCCCATTCTGATTCTGATCCTGTTGTACAATAAACTGGTGAAGTTGAGAAATCGGGCGGAGAATGCTTGGCATCAGATAGACGTGCAACTGCAGAAGAGAGCGGATTTAGTTCCCAATCTGGTGGAGACGGTCAAAGGTTATGCCGCCCACGAGAAAAACGTGCTGGAGGAGGTAACCAAAGCACGGTCCATTTACTCGCAAGCCGGCACCATGAAGGAGAAGGCCGACGCCACCAACATGCTCACCGGCGCCCTCAAGACGCTCTTTGCCGTGGTGGAGAATTATCCCGAGCTGAAGGCCAATCAAAATTTCCTACTGCTTCAGGAGGAGCTTTCCGGAATCGAAAGCAAGATCGCCTACGCCAGGCAATTCTATAACGACGTGGTGTTGTCCTTCAACAATGCCCAGCAGGTATTCCCCTCAAACATCGTAGCCGGCTGGTTCAGATTCAAGCCCGGAGAATATTTCGAGATCGAGGAGACCAAGCGGGAAGTTCCCAAGGTGGATTTCAAGTAGCCGATGGGGGCGGCAGTTTTGGGTCGAGAGACGAAGGATGGTAGGATAGAGTGGTCTGTGCGCTTCAGAGCAGATTGCTAAAACGCGAAACCGCCCCCCGCTTCTGGATCAATCTCTCCCGGACGTTCGAATAGAAACGAGACATAAGGCTCTTGGGCGTTTATGATATATGAAGAGATAACGGCTAACAAGAGAAGAAGCTTCCTCCTGGTGTCTCTCTTCGTGATTTTTCTTTTGCTCTTGGGATGGGTATTCGGGATGTCATACGGGGCAGGCGAAGCAGGAGTGGCGATCGCTCTGGCAGTGGCCCTGTTCGTTTCTCTTATCACATTCTTCTATGGGGATAAGATGGTTTTGGGCATCAGTCATGCCCGACCCGTGGACAGAAAGCAGAATCCATATCTGGCAAACGTGGTGGAGGGAATTGCCATCGCAGCGGGAGTTCCGGCGCCCAAAGCTTACGTCATTGACGACTCGGCCCCCAATGCCTTCGCCACCGGGAGGAATCCAGAGAATTCATCCGTTGCCGTCACCACCGGACTCTTAGAGAAACTGAACCGGCTCGAATTAGAGGGGGTAATCGCTCACGAGATGTCACACATAAAGAACTTCGACATCAGATATGCAATGTTGGTGGCCATCCTGGTGGGAACTGTCACGCTCGTCTCGGATTGGATGAGACGGAGTTTTTTCTACCGGGGCAGAAGGAAAAAAGGAAGAGCAGATGGCGGGCTGATCGTGATCATTGCTCTGGTACTGGCCATCCTTGCCCCGATAATTGCCCAGCTGATCCGGCTGGCCATATCCAGACAGAGAGAATATCTGGCGGACGCCAGTGGAGCGCTCTTGACCAGGTATCCGGAAGGCCTGGCTTCCGCCCTGGAAAAAATCTCCAGGGACAGGGAGCCTTTAGAGGCAGCAAACAAAGCTACCGCTCATCTGTACATAGTAAATCCCCTTCTGGAGCACAGGGGAAAGCTCAATACCCTCTTTTCCACCCACCCGCCGGCAGAAGAGAGGATAAGACGGCTAAGGGCCATGTGACAACTTTTGCCTAAAGAAAGAGTGGCAGAGGTACGAAGCAAGAAGAGAGTGGTTTGTAGAGGTGCGGGATACCCACAAAGGAGCTACCGCGTGGCTTGTTTTGCCCAATGAATTGGGCGACTACACTGGTGCATATCAGAGAGGCTTTCGGAGATAGCCTTCCGGTCCTCGTAAGGAACAAGGAGGTTCAAGATGGCAAAGAAGCTCTTCATATTCGAAGATGATAAATACGGCCATTTTTTCCCTCTGACCTGCAGCCGCCCGGTTTATGAGCTCCTCTGCGGTATGAGAAGAATCAGGGAAAAGATTGAATCCTCTTTCCCCGATGCCGAGGTGATACTTCTGAGTCGGGATCATCTGAAGGCGGTGCTGAAAAGCAGAACCGGACACAAGGTGAACGAACTCGACGTCGAAGACACGGACGAGATTCTGCTGGTCAATGGTAGAATTCTGCCAACCTTAGCTTTCTGCGAAAAGGTGAGGTTCTCAAAAGGCGAGAAATTCTACTTCCGAGGAGACGATTTGGTCGGTTGGACAGGTTGGGGAGGGGGGTTCAAGAATCTAAAAAACTCGTTCGGAGCCTTATGTGCCAAGGGTCAGATTAAGGCTCTGAAATCTAAGGCTGACTTCCTGGAGGTGGACGTTAACATGGTCAACTATATCTGGGATCTGGTATCGCGGAATAGATCGGAGATTGGAGCCGACTTCGAGCGAATCAAGCCGGACCTGGATTTCAAAAACATGTTCAAGCACAGCCAGGTGGATGACCAGGCGTTGATCTACGATGTGGAAGAGGTCTATGTCGGAAAAGACTCTTCGATAGACGGACAGGTGGTTTTGGATGCCCGGGAAGGTCCAATCTTTATCGGAGAGAGGGTCACCATCCAACCGCACACCAGAGTGTCGGGTCCGTGTTACATCGGCGTGGATTGCGTCCTGGTGGGTGGTAAGGTGGGGGGAGGAACCAGCATCGGGCCGGTTTGCAGAATCGGAGGTGAGGTTGAGGAGTCGGTATTCCTGGGATATTCCAACAAGTGTCACCAGGGCTTCTTAGGACATTCTTACGTGGGCGAGTGGGTCAATCTGGGTGCCCTGACCACCAACAGCGACCTGAAGAACAACTATGGTCCGGTCAGGGTGATGGTCGACGGCACCCTGGTGGATTCGGGGTTGGCAAAGGTGGGTGCGTTTTTGGGCGATCATGTAAAGACCGGAATTGGAACCCTTCTCAACACCGGTCTGACTATAGGCTTCGCTTCGAATCTGTTCGGCGGGGGAATGATTGAAGAGAGGAACATACCACCCTTCTCCTGGGTAAGCGCGGGAAAACGTGAGGAATACAGGCTGGAAAAGGCGATTGAAACCGCCCGGGCGATGATGAAGAGAAGAAATATCGAATTAAGATCCGAGGAGATCGATATATTTAAGGAAATATTCAAACTGACCGAAAAAGAAAGAGGAAAGACGTAAACTCGCTTGCCGTGTTGCCGGGCGTTGCCTAAGCATGTCACGCCCTGCAGTCCCCACAGAATCTGAATGGATGCAGTCAAGGCTGAAAGGATCGACATAATTCGAGTAGATTTGCGAGTTACACCCAGTCGAATCCAATGGGACGAGACTTCACCGAGATCTGTGCAGGTGGAGAGAGAGACAACCTGCGCGTCAGTGAAGGAGGAGCTCGGCTTCTCCGATATATTTGTGTTGACAGGTTGAGACATGTGACATATCATTGATGGCTGACAGGAAGCGACGGTCGGCATAAGGTGGTTTAGGAGGATAAGGTGCCAGAACTGCGAAAGGATCCCATAATCGGCAGGTGGGTGATCATCTCAACGGAGCGGGGGAAAAGACCGTCGGACTTTTCCGGCACCCCCAAGAGAAGAAAGGAAGCCAAGCTCTGCCCTTTTTGCCCGGGGAATGAATCTGCCACCCCTCCGGAGATTCTGGCCTATCGTCCGGATTCATCAGAACCGAACAAGCCGGGCTGGACACTGAGAGTTATTTCGAACAAATATCCGGCGCTCCGGATTGAGGGTGATCTCAACCGGGAAGGGGTTGGGATCTTCGACAAGATGAACGGGGTGGGAGCGCATGAGGTGATCATAGAGACACCGGACCACAAAAGTGATTTGGTCGATCTTGACGTCAAACAGGTGGAGGCCCTTATCTGGGCCTATCGAGCCAGAGCCATTGATCTGAAGAAAGATCCCCGCTTCCGCTACATATTGATTTTCAAAAACCAGGGAGAGGCAGCCGGTGCCTCGCTGGAACACAGCCACAGCCAGCTCATAGCTACTCCCATCGTCCCCAAAAGAGTGGCGGAGGAGGTGGAGGGTGCGAGGAAGTATTACGAATACAAGGAAAGGTGCATTTTCTGCGACGCCATAAAACAGGAGATCGCCGACGGTGAGCGGGTGGTTATTCAGAACGATGCTTTCATCTCTTTAGAACCCTTTGCCCCCCGGTTCCCTTTTGAAACCTGGATCCTGCCCAAGAAGCACCAGCCAGCTTTTGAGACGATCAAGAAGGATGAAATTCCGCTTTTGGCTTCCATATTGCTGGAGACACTGCGGAGATTGGCCAAGGCGCTGAACAACCCGCCATACAACTATGTCCTGCACACCAGCCCGGTGGACGACGGTTACGCTGAAGAATATCACTGGCATATCGAGATCATGCCTAAGCTAACCAAGGTAGCTGGTTTCGAATGGGGAACCGGCTTTTACATAAATCCCACCACACCGGAGGACGCGGCCGGTTATCTGAGAGAAATCAAAATCTAACAACTTAACCGAGGGGAAAGACTTGGATACTAAGAGGTTGAAAATCCTGATTGCCTCACCCGAGGTGGTTCCTTTCGCCAAGACCGGAGGCTTAGCTGACGTCACCGGAGCCCTGCCCAAGGCTCTGGCAAAGCTGGGTCACCAGGTGAAGGTGATCCTGCCGAATTACAGGATGGTGGACTTAAAGAAGTTCGGACTGTCAGAAGTCGACGCCAGTTTTCCTCAAATCCCTGTGGGAGACGCAAGAAAAGACATTTCGGTGAAAAGATATGTCATGGGAAACGGTGAAGTCGAATGGCTCTTTGTGGTAAACGATGAGTATTTTGACCGGGAGGAGCTTTATAGGGACCAATCCACCGGTTTTGACTACGAGGATAATGATCAACGATTCATATTCTTCACTAGGGGGACATTGGAGATACTGAAAACCCTGAATTGGCAACCCGACATAATCCATGCCAACGACTGGCAATCTGCTCTCATCGTCGCATACTTGAGGACCTTGTATGCTGGCGACGAGTTCTTCAAAGACACGGCAACGGTCTTCTCTATTCACAACCTGGCTTATCAAGGGAACTTCCCCAAGAAGACGTTTGACAAGATCGGAGTATCAAAAGATCTGTTCTATCCCACCAGCCCCTTTGAGTTCTGGGGAAAGGTGAATTTCATGAAGGCGGGGATATATTACGCGGACGTCATCAATACCGTGTCGGAGACTTATGCAGTGGAGATTCAGTCCGGCTCCGAATACGGTCACGGACTGGAGGGGGTTCTAAGAGGCAGGAATGCGGATCTTTTTGGTATCGTAAACGGGATCGATTACGGCGTCTGGTCTCCGCAGAAGGACAAGCTTATCTCACATAGCTTCTCGCCAGAGGATCTTTCCGGCAAGAGGAAAAACAAGGAACTGCTGCTGAAGCTGTGCAACCTACCTGTCTCGAAGAGAGACATTCCCCTCATCGGAATTATCTCCCGGCTGGCAGACCAGAAGGGCTTTGACCTTCTGGCCCAGATTGCCGATGAGCTTCTCGCCCTGGACTTACAGATGGTGATCCTGGGAACCGGTGACGAGAAGTATCACCGCTTGTTCACTGCCATACGAGCAAAATACCCCAAGAAGATTTCGGTCAATCTTCTCTTCGACAATCCGCTGGCTCATCTCATCGAGGCGGGAAGCGACATGTTTCTCATGCCCTCCAGATATGAACCGTGTGGTTTGAACCAGCTCTACAGCCTGAAGTATGGAACTGTTCCCATCGTCCGAAAGACTGGAGGGCTGGCCGATACCATCGAGAATTATGATCCCCGAACTGGTGACGGAACTGGGTTTGTCTTCAAAGGTTATGATGCTTCCGAGCTTCTGGAGACCGTCGAGCTCGCTCTCAGCGTATATAAAGACAAGGGAGCCTGGAGCACTTTGATGAAGAATGGCATGGAAAAGGACTTCTCCTGGGAATCTTCCGCCAGGAAATATGTGGAGTTGTACCAGAAGGCTCAGGAAAAAACAAGAGCAGGTTCCAACCGGGGGAAAGAAGTCCCCGACCAGAAGCAAGCTTAGCTTCGTTACCTTTTTTATCTACAGCCGTAGGACGGTGTGCCGGGAGTTGCTCGACTTATGGTTCGACAAGCTCACCATCCTGAGCGAAGCCGAAGGATCGAGCAGATTCTGCCTGATGAATCAGGCAACTACAGAGAGACGCGGTCCTGCCTGCCCTTTGAGCTTCGTTTCCCCGAAATTAATCTCTTATCTGCTTGACGCATCCACAGATAACTGGGATATTGATAGCAATTCTCGACCAACAGCAGATTCCCGTTCGTGCGGGAATTGTCGTTGAGATCCCGCTCTGGGCGGGGGATTTTTCCCCGTCCGGGGAATCCTGGTGACCCGCACGTTAGTAGGATTTTATGTTGAGTATATCAACGATATCCACTCTAAAGACGCTATGGTCATTCAGATAATAATTCCTAAAACTGGAATACAGATAATCTTGTGGCTCCTTTACCAGTCTTGCCCGAACTGGGTTATTGTGGATATAATCCAGTTTGATTTTCATCACCCTATCAGTATAAATGGGAACCCCGCGAGATTTTTCTTTCCAAACCCTATGCTGAGAAGGCATATTGGCGAGATTCTTAAAGCTTTTCAAGATTCGCTGGGATTTCATGATGTCAACGTTATGTTCCAAATTTTCTTCAAAACATTTCACAATTCTGATTGAACTCTTTCTTAATAGATTTTGGATGAATGATTTGATATTTTCACCTTCTTGAGAATTTATGATCAAATGCAAATGGGTAGGCATGATCACATATGCTTGAATTTTCGTTTTGTATTTTTCTCGGTAAAAGTTCATTAAATCCAAAAGTATTTCCTTGCCTCTTTGCAATTCAAAGACTGAAATGCTCTCGACTATTTTGCTGGTGAAGAAATATGAGTGATTATCTAAATAAATATTTTTCCAGGCCATCGTGTCGTTCCCGTTCGTGCGGGAATTGGATTTCCCGCATGACATTATTTTTATGGATCGGGAATTCCAATTCCCGATCCAACAATAAATTTTCTTGTTGGTGCGAAAAGTGGATTATTCCGTTTCTGGTGGAGTCCTGGTGACCGCACAATATTATACTTGCAGGTCGGGAATTCCAATTCCCGACCTAACCAGTAAATGTTCTTCTTCTAACAATCTTCTTCCGGCGTCACTTCTTTAAATTTCCGTACTCTCCATCTTGGTTCAGGAACAGGTTCAACGTCTCCTTCCCTAAAAATAAATATCTTGGGTTTCCTCTTACCGATTTCTGTCACCCTGTAAATGTACCCGCCTTTCTTAAGAGCAATTCTCTGTTCCTTACTACTTATAGTAAAACCCTGGAAAGGATTTGACCCCGTTGTGCCCTTGACCTCGATTTTTCGTTTACCAGACTTTAGATCATATCCACACTTCTTTTCTTTTGGTTTTTGCACTGTCCTTCTGTTTTTCTTTTCGAACCGTGTTACTATTTTCATTGCTTTATCCCTGATTTCCTGATTGGTCATATTAACCTCCTCGTTCGTGCGGGAATTGTCGTTGAGATCCCGCCCTGGGCGGGGGATATTTCCCCGTCCGGGGAATCCTGGTGACCCGCACGACATTATTTTCATGGATCGGGAATTCCAATTCCCGATCCAATAGGAGACCCAACTTAAACTAAGACTCGTTTCCCCATATCTTTTTAGTCAACACAGAAACTAGCTCGTCGATTTTGTGTCTGGTCTGCTCCATGGAGTCTCTCTCCCGCAGGGTGACGGTCTCGTCCTCTAAGGTCTGAGAATCGACGGTGATGCCAAAAGGCGTACCGGCTTCGTCCTGGCGGCGATAGCGTCTTCCCACCGCGCCGCGGTCATCGTAGAAAACCGTGAAATGTGGCCTCAACATCTTTGCGATTCTCTGGGCAATCTCTGGCATATTGTCTCTGTTTACCAGGGGTAGAATGGAAGTTTTGAAGGGGGCAATCTTGGGATCCAGCTTCAGGACCACTCTCTTCTCGCCCCTGACCTCCTCCTCATGGTAGGCATCGATTAAACAGACCAGAATGCTGCGATCGACTCCGGCGGAGGTTTCTATGATGTAGGGGATGAATCTCTCCTTGGTCTGGTCGTCGAAATAGGAGAGGTCCTTGCCGGTGGCTTGGTTGTGACGCGACAGATCAAAATCGGTGCGGTTGTGTATCCCCTCGATCTCCTTCCAGCCAAAGGGGAAATTGTATTCGATGTCATATGCGGTCTTGGCGTAATGAGGTAATTCCTTTTTATCGTGTTGGTGAAGTTTCAGATTCTCGCTTCTCACACCGATCTCGACGTACCACTTCATCCTCTCTTCCTTCCAGTATTCCATCCACTTTTCGTCCTCTTTGGGATTGATGAAGTACTGCATCTCCATCTGCTCGAACTCGCGAGAGCGGAAGATGAAATTGCCTGGAGAGATCTCGTTTCTGAACGCCTTGCCTATCTGGGCAATGCCAAAGGGGACTTTCTGACGGGCGGGACCCATGACGTTTAAGAAATTCACATAGATTCCCTGGGCGGTCTCCGGTCTTAAGTAGACCACGGATGCCGCATCTTCAACCGGGCCCATGTGGGTCTTGAACATCAGGTTAAACATGCGTGCCTCGGTAAGCTCACCGCCGCACTCCGGACAGGCGGGGCCCTCGATGTCATCCGCCCGGAATCTCTGCTTGCACTTTTTGCAGTCGACCATGGGGACGGTGAAGCCCTCCACGTGTCCTGAGGTCTCCCACACCTTGGGATGCATCAAGATGGAGGTGTCCACCCCCTCGACGTCGTTCCGGTACTGGGTCATGCTTCTCCACCAGTGATCCTTGACGTTCCTCTTCAACTCCACGCCCAGGGGGCCGTAGTCCCAGCAGCTATTGATCCCCCCGTATATCTCCGAAGATTGAAAGATGAAGCCTCTCCGTTTGCACAGGGAAACCAGCTTGTCCATCAAATCAGGTTGTTTCTTCTTTGCCACTTCTCCTCCTTGATAGTTCGAATTCTCCTACTCCTGGATGCCGGATGAACCTTATTCTCTTTGGTCTTTTTGTTAGTCTATTTCTATTTCAATTCTTTGTCAATGTCCAAAAACTCCAACGACTTCAAATCTTTTCCTCTCCCGGTGTGGTACTCCAGAAGGCTGAGAATCACGTTGGTGATCTCCTTTAGTTGTTCCTTCGGAATGTTATACGTATCTAAATCTTCGGTCTTTATGGATTGAAGTTTAAGCGCTGAAGCGACGGAATCTTTAGAGAGCCTGAGATACGCCTGATCAGCCCGGCTGCACCTTCTGCAGATAATTCCTCCCTTTTCAGAGCTGAACAATATCAGTTCAGCCTCGATATTCTTGCTGCAACCGGTGCATCTGTCGAATTTAGGCTTGTACCCTAAAAGGTCAGTCAATTGGAGAGCGAAGAAGGCGAAGCCTTTCTCCAGGGATTCTTCGCTGCAGCTTTGCATGAAAGACAGAGTCGCTAAGGTGAGTTCAAAAAGCCGGGGATTGGATTCCTCGCCGGTGATCAACCGGTCGAGCAACTCCAGAGCAGCGGAGGCGAAGACATATCGATTCAAGTCCTTGTAAAGCGGCTGGTAGGATTCAGTCGTATCGCTCTGGGAGAGTAAATATATCTCCGAGGTTCGCTTCTTGTAGAAGACGACCTGGAGATGAGAAAAGGTCTGCAGTGCTCCAGATAACCTGCTTTTCGGGCTTCTGATCCCTTTGGCGATGACTTTGACCTTGCCGTGATCCCTGGTATACAGGGTGGCGATTCTGGAGGTGTCGCCGAATTTTATGCTTTTCAATACGATGGCTTCAGTCTTGGTGATGCTCATGGGGACAGGGAATCAGGTGCAGCGGATTGGGTGGATTCAGCTTCTTCCGCAGGTTTTAGCTTGTCTTCCTGGATGACTCGATAGACTTTTTCCCCCTCTTTAACCATGCCTAATCTCTCTCGGGCCTGCTTCTCCAGATAAAACTCATCATCGGTGAGTCTTTGTTTCTCAATCTCCATGTCGATCAACTCCGCCTGAAGCGCTTTAGATTCCTTTTCGAGATTGTTTTTCTCTTTCCAGAGCTGGTGGATCTGAACGAACCCATAGGGGCCGGCGAAGAAACGGTAGGCCAGGAAAGCAAAGGCCAGAAGGAGCAGGATTCTCTTCACGACTTGCTTCTTACTGGTACCCCGCTCTTTCACCTTCTGGAAGAAACTGCTCGGAGATTTTCTTTTCCTTCTCCTTCTGGCCATTTTGTCCCCTGAATACCTCTCTCCCGCAAGGGGCGAGAGAAGCTTTCCTCCGACCGGGTTTCCCTTCCTTGATTTGAGGAAAGAAGGGAGGGTCAAAGACTCCAAATCACCTTTTGTCTAAGATCACCATTCAACCGCATGCTTGACATCCTGGTTTCCAGCTTAAATAAAGAACATTTCTCCCGGCTGTCAAGGATTTTGAGGTATGGAGCCTGCAACCTGTCTTGCAGTTTAGACGGAAACGACGAAAGGGCGGGAAAGAACTTCTCTCGAATAGGGCGGAGAGCAGTGAACTGACTTCCGAATTAGTTGGTTCATGTGAAACGCGAAGACGCTGGGGGGCTGGTTTCGTAGTGTTCTGGCGGGGCTGTCTTTTGTAAACGGTACTAAGAAGTGTTATGTGTTTGCGAATTCCCTTGCTCTTGGAATCTCCACCCCTTCATATCGAAATGACATGGACTCCATCTCTTGGATTCGTCCCTCCAATTCCTCAGCCTCTAGGCTGCCGAAAGCTGTTTTCCCCAAGAATCGTGCTCTTTCTCCGAGACATTCCTCGATTCTTAGGAGTTGGTTGAACTTAGCGGCCCTGTCAGTTCGCGAAGCGCAACCTGCTTTGATCTGACCTGCATTTACAGCCACAGCCAAATCTGAGATGGTGGTATCCTCAGTCTCTCCGGAACGGTGAGAAATTACAGTGGTGTAGCCCGCGTTCTTAGCCTGTTCTATCACCTCCAGAGTCTCAGTCAATGTGCCGACCTGATTGAGCTTTATCAGAATGCTGTTGGCGATGTTGTTTTCGATGCCTCTTCGCAGCCGGCTCATGTTTGTTACGAAGATGTCGTCACCGACCAATTGGGTTCTCTTGCCAAGCCTTTCCGTCAGTTTATTCCAACCTTCCCAGTCATCCTCTGCCAGTCCGTCCTCAATTGAAATGATTGGATACTTATCGATCAATCTCTCATAGAAGTCAATCATCTGGTCCGAAGTGAAGGTTTTGCCCTCGCCTTTGAGAACGTACGCTTTGTCTTTCGTCTCGTAGAATTCGGATGCGGCGGGATCTAGGGCCAAGAATATATCCTTTCCTGCCCTATATTGAGTTTTCTGGATGGCTTCCAAGATTGCTTGAATTGCCTCTTCGTTCGAGCGGAGTTTAGGTGCGAACCCGCCTTCGTCACCGACGCCAGTGCTATAACCCTTAGAGCTTAACACCACCTTGAGATGGTGGAAGACTTCCACACCCATTCTTATTGACTCCTTAAAGTTTGGAGCACTGACTGGCATTATCATGAATTCTTGCAGATCGAGACCACTACCTCCGTGCAAGCCACCATTTATAACGTTGATCATCGGAACTGGAAGTAGCTCTACTGTTTCCCCACCAATATACTTGTACAGGGGCAATCCGGCATGTGCCGCAGCAGCCTTACAAACTGCCAGGGACACTCCTAGGATTGCGTTCGCTCCCAAACGACTCTTGTCCCCCGTACCATCCAACTCGATAAGGAATCGATCAATCTCTTTTTGGTTGAGAGGATCTGGTCTTGTCTCGCGGAGCGCCGGAAAGATTATGCGCTCTACGTTCTGTACAGCTTTAGTTACCCCCTTTCCCAAATAGCGGTTCGTGTCTCCGTCCCTTAGTTCAATAGCTTCGTGTCTACCTGTAGACGCCCCTGAGGGAATCGCTGCCCTGCCAAAAGAACCACCTTCCAAGGTAACGTCGACCTCTATAGTCGGATTTCCGCGGGAATCGAGGATCTCGCGAGCCTTGACAGCTGCGATGCTCACCATGACGCCCCCCTGAGATATGAACTTCTGAATCCCGAAACAATTACTTTTCGGCTTGGTGTACTATCTGTATCGGCAAGAAATATCATGTTTTGACCTTTCTGTCGTTTTCGCCCTGCATCTTTCCGTGCTAAATCCTCATCTCTAACAACTTCACCGTTCACGTCCATTCCATTAACGGTTGCGGGGGCCGAGTTCCCATCCGAAACTCGCACTGAAGCCATGATGAAACGAAGCGCCCTTTTTTCTCCCAATCTTGACTGCAGTGGGCAAACTGACCACGTCCACCGATCTCACAATCGTCTAATATATGTAAAAAACCCCCCCCTGTCAACATTTTTTTTGAGCCGTAACTTGTTGTGTACCAAAATATTCCTGTGCTACATGGGGTCTGCGTCTATCCATACGGCCGTAAAGTGAGACACGAATCCCTCTTCAACCCCAGGATTTGCTATGTGAAACTCTATCACCGGATAGAATCTGCTTTGCCTTGGCTGCCCGACCACGCAGGTGAAAACCTTTTCATCTACCCTGAATGTGATCTGCGTGGGCAGCTCGCGATAAATCCGTCCTTCAAAACGACCAGAGTAAGCTGCCCCCCTCGACTTAACTTCGTCCCTTGCCGAACAAAGCTGATTTCGAAAGTTCTCTGGGCTAAACCCCAGTTGGCGCCCTCTCCTCTCCGCAAGTTCGCTTTGTGGATCAAGTGTAAGGATACGGACCTTCAGTGAGCACCTCAGTTTCAAAGCAGCCATTATCGTATCCAGATAGCTTTCGTCGGAGCCTTTGATCTTCTCGCAGAGCCAGCTCAAGTTCGTGGTGAGTATGTCGATCCGATCTCCCGCTTCAGCGAAAAATGACTCTAGGTTTACCAGACTTCTATCCTTAAAGCACTGCGCCTGATATATTGGCTTGCTGGCTATTTCTAGTTCCAGGCGCTCTTGTTCTATTCTCAATCGATCAAGCACCTCGCGTATACGCAGAAGCAAGAATCTTGCTAGATCATCCAAGCCGCCTTGGCTTAGCGTGTAACAGTGATACAAGCTCTGACTAACAAGAGAAGATACGTCACTTTTGTTTTGCGTTACGTACAGAATGGGTTTCTCATTGGCAAGCGCATACCCAATCTCAAGGTAAACGTTGGCGTTCCGACCCGTCACGTCCGCTATTACAATGTCTGCACTTCGGATTTGAGCCGCCACGTCCTTCAAGATGTCGAGATCCTCCCGCTCTGTCCTATCAACTGTGAATATCTTAACGCGCATCGACTCCATAATCGTCTCTATCTTCCTGTAGACTTGATCGGTCCACTCCTCCCCGAAGGGCATTGACACCAAACAACGAGGCAAACGCGGTTCCTCCCCCTCCGGGCGAACTGGTACCCGTTTCTTGGCTGAAGACATTGAAACCTCCCTCCTTCCTCTTTTCGGCTAGTCGGTTTTGCCCGCTAGCTACAAAACCAGGTTCCACTTGCTCGGAACGAAATTTGCCCTGGGTGTCCAAGCACCTCTATTAAACCATGAAGAATCGTCTTGTCAAGACTTTTTGAGGCTTTTTCGGCCCACCAAAACTCGGCCTACCCTGTCCGTTGGTACTTGAATCCCTTGTCGCTTGCGTCTTGTGCCCGCTCAAAGAATTAAGTTCTTTCTCAGGGATTTTTCTGTCGGGCCTGTCGCCCGCGTATCCGCTTTCACAAAAGCTGCGACCTCTTTCTGATCGCCCATTCGATGGAGAGACAGAGGACAAAGACAGCTAAAAGCAGAGGATGATTCCAGAGTGGAATTTCCCTGGTCTTCTGCTCCTCTTTTTCCACCAGATCGAGGTCATTGGCCAGATTTTCGATCTCTTCTTTTTCGTAATATCTGCCCCCGGATACCTCGGCTATTCTTTTCAAAAGATCGAAATTCGTTTTCAAATCAGAGTCTTCCACGCTGTACTCCTCTACCAGGAATTCACCCGCTTTGCTACCGATCTCCTTGCTGTCCCGGAAGACCTTGCCTTCGAAGGAGTATTTTCCCGGCGGAAGCGCTCTCAAGGTGGCGGTATAATCACCTAAGTCATCCAGCCCCAGATTGACTATCTCGGAGTCGGCGGGGGCTTCGCCCCTCACGATTGCCATCACCGAGGCATCTCGTATCTTCTGATAATTCTCATCGAATATCCTGGCCTTCAGGGTTACCTTCTCTCCCCCCATATAAATCTTTCTTTCGGTGAAGAAATTTATCAGGTCCATGTCCTCTCTCACCACCAGCCACCGGATCGAGTTGTTCCAGAACGTTTGGTACGCCTGGTTGTCTTTCCCTATTCCCCATAGGAGAAAATCCCATCTCCAGAACGGTGTTACGGTTATAGCCATCACCTTCCCTTTTCCGTAGTTTCTGACCGCCATGCCGGGGGAGAAAGAGCCAGGATTTTGGGGGTTTCTGAACCCGGCCAGACTTATGGCATCTTTGGTAACGGGACCAAGAATGGCAACCCCCAGGAATGGAGGTAGGTCGGACCAGGTCTTTTCATTCTCTTCTATGTTTTCAGCCAACCGGGTGACCGGATGAAGCTTCCCCTCTTCTGTCAGCTTCAGAGTGAGACTGGCAGAGGAGTAGGCTATTTTTCTTCCCGCGGGATCGAAGGGTAAAAGCGAGAAGGCCTCCATGAAGCCATGACTGTCCATAAACTCCTTGCCCAGGAGGAACAGCACCGAACCGCCTCTGCTGAACACGAAGTCCTCGATCTCCTTTTTGTGTTTCGCGAAAATGAATCTCGGCGGATCAACAAAGACCAGGATGTCAAATGAGCTCAGTCGACCTTCACCTCGCGGGAATCTACCCACGACAGGTTGTCCCCTCTTCCCGTAGACCAATGTCTCGAGCTCCACATTTTCGTCTTTTCCCAAAGCCCTTTTCAAAAAAGTGTACTCCCAGTTTAAGCTTCCGGAGGTTAAGAGTATCTTGATCTTGCTCTTCAGAACTTTGATGGTGAATGAACGGCGGTTGTTCTCACTAACCGACTCCCCATCCAATGTGGGAAGGGTCAAACTGTAACGATGCAAGCCCGCTTTTTCCGGAGTTATGTTAAGCTCGACGGTCTGGGTTGCGCCGGACTTGCCCAGGCTCAAGTTTTTCCGGACCATCGTATTCTTGTTTTCCTTCAAGGCAACCTGAATTTTGGAGTCGTCAAAACCGGTATGGGATATGTCGGCCTGGATGGGAATCTGATCACCCACGTATCCGATCTCGTTGTAGATGATCCTTTCTATGGACAGATCTTTGACAGGTCTGTAGTCGCCTACGCCGCAGGCGTAGATGGGAAAGTCGGTTGACCTTGCTACCAGCACCGGATCCTCTCCCAGATTGTTCGCCCCGTCGCTTAAGATCACCATGGCCACCAGATTTTCTCCCTTGAGCTTCTGCTCCACCGAGCGTATAGCTTCTCCGAGGGCGGTAGAGGGACCTAACGAATCCGGGAATCTCTCTTCGGTGTCCAGCGGGAGAACCGAGTCGGCAAAACCATAAGTCCTCAGCTCTGCCTGCGAGGAGACGTCTGCAAAGACTGGATCCGTCAATAGGTTCTGGAGTTCGTCTATTCTTGTGATTTCGGTCCCTTTAAGATTCATGCTTCGGGATGCGTCCAGAAGTAAAGCCACCAGAGGCCTGTGGACGTGTTTTCTGGCGATGGTCAGAACCGGCTCCGACAGAACGAGAAAGAGAGAAAATAGAGCCAAAATCCTCAATCCCAGAAGCAGGCTTTTTTTTCTTTTACTCAAGGGGGGAAAGGTTCGACGGTAGGTGAGAATGGCCAACAGTAGAGCCAGGACGAACA
>CBDUQU010000011.1:0-34374 GCA_965369445.1 uncultured bacterium
TTGTTGCGACGAAGGGAAGGATAATCTATGGAATGTCCTTGCTCTTTGTCTACGCCGTTGGCCATTGTGCTCTGATAGTTCTGGCCGGCGTGTTTACCGGCTTCGTGGAAAGCTACGCCAAATCCAAAGGGGTAAGCAATTTCTCTAACTTCACAAAGAAGATCAGTGGGGTCCTGATCTTTCTGGGGGGGCTGTATATTCTCTACTTGAATGTCTGACGAGAGATAATTGCGATCCCCAGCTGGATCGTGCGGAGGCTGGTTGTCTTTGGGCACCTGAGTAACGGGACGGGCGTCCGCCGTGGCCATTCTTGTTTTCTTCAAGAGGATTGCCCGCAGCTTTCTTCTCGTCTGTAATTGCTGAGAGAGGGCCACCTCGCGCACATTTTTTCGCTCGTTAGTCTAATCTTGTCGGGCGATCAGCCGATATTCCTATTGAGATTCTTAGACTGTTAGCTGCCCACCTATTAAGTCTTGTTTGTCGGTGAATTTCCGTCCTCACGGTGGTATCTCCAACTGACGTCCCCATATTTTGAACGATAATAAGGATGTTACGTTCTCCAGCTAATTCGCGGAGTAATGGCCGGCAGGAATCAGCCTGTTTCCGGCAACCGAGGGTCTAAGTGACCCGTCCCTCACTGGGGTTGAGTCCGCGGGAACCACGCTTGAGGACAGAATCAGCGTGTTTCGTCGCCATGGAAAACGCTTCCAGGCTTGAAGACAAAGCACATTTACCCGGGACTCCCCCATAAGAAAGCGCAGAAGCTGATGAGCCAAAAGGAATCCCCCCTAATCTATGTGGGAAAAGAGCAGCATCCCACTGAGAATACTGATGAAGGTGTCATGGCGGTTGCAGGAACTGATCTGACCGATGCGCTGGCGAGCCTGGGGGAGGGTGTGAGTCTGCTTCAGCGTGATTTTATCATAACGGCTCAGAGCAAGCTCCTAACGGAGAGATTCGGTGACCTGAGAGGAACTAAGTGTTACGAGGGATATCTTGATCTGGCTCAGCCGTGCGAGGCTTGTCCTCTAAAGAAGGTGGCAGATGGTAATTCTCCTGAATCCTTAGAGGTCAAAGCCAAAGATGGAAGGTACTACCAATCGCTTCTTGTCCCCTCCAAAGAGCCGGGTGCAAGAGGTGAGGTGCTGGAGATCTGGAGAGACGTAACTGATAGAAAAAAGATCCAAGAAAAGATATCGTTCTTAAGCGGGATTATGAGCAACGCCTCCGAGTCCATCATAGCCACGGACCAGGAAGGTAAGATCCTTTACGCCAATCCTGCTACGGTAAGAATGTTTGGTTACAGCCCTGACGAGTTGGTAGGTTTAGAGCTGGAGACCCTGGCCACCTCCCTTTACAAGGAGAGAATTGAAAAGGAAATACTCAGGGCGGGCGCCTGCGGACGTTTGTGGGATGGGGAGCTGTTGAATCGACGCAAGGACGGAAAGCTTTTCCACGTCTCCGCCTCCGTCTCCAAGATGGTGGATAAGGATGGCAAATTCATCGCCTTAGTCTGGTTCCAGCGGGACATCACCCAGACCAAGAGGTACCAGGAGGAGATGATAAAAATCGAGAGGGAGAAGACCGAGACGCTCCGGATCTTACACGAAAACGAGACGGCCATAAACAGAAATCTCAACCGGGCCAAGCGGGAATTACAGGAGAAGAACGTGGAGCTGGAAAGGAGAACCTTCGAACTGGAGGCGGAGAAAAAAAGACTGAAAGAAGCCTACGAGAAATTGAACCAGATGCAAGCGCAACTCCTGCAGTCCGAGAAGATGGCTTCATTGGGGCAGCTCTCCGCCGGAGTGGCACACGAGCTGAACAACCCCATAAGTTTCGTCCACAGCAACCTGGGAACCTTGGGCGAGTATGTCGGGGATATCAAACGGCTTTTAGAGCAGTATCTGGCACTGGAGGGTGTTGTGGGGACGGAGAAGCCCTGTGCCGAATTCGTCAGGAAGATCGAGGAGCTCAAAAAACAGATGGATTTGGGCTTCATTCTGGAGGACTTCGACAAGATCATATCCGAATCCAAAGAGGGAACTCAAAGGGTAAAAAACATCGTCCAAAACTTAAAGGATTTCTCGCACGTGGACAAGGGAGAGCTCGAGTTGGCGGATATCAACAAGGGAATCGAAAGCACTTTGAACATCGTCTGGAACGAACTGAAGTATAAGGGCACGGTGGTAAAGAAGTATGGATTGATTCCGGAGATCAAGTGTTATCCTCAACAACTGAACCAGGTTTTTATGAACCTGCTGGTGAATGCAGCCCAGGCCATTGAAACCAAAGGGGAGATAAGGATAAGAACCTACCAGGAAGGGGAAAACGTGGTGGTGGAGATATCGGACACCGGTGGGGGGATCCCCAAGGAGAACCTCGAGCACATTTTCGAACCCTTCTTTACCACCAAGAAAGTGGGAAAAGGAACCGGTTTGGGTTTGAGCGTGGTATATGGGATAATTCAGAAACACCGGGGAGAGATAGAGGCGGAAAGTGTGGTGGGGAAAGGATCGACCTTCCGGGTGATCCTTCCCATCAGACAATCGGGGGAGTAAGAATGCGATACGTGGCGGATGCCGAGACTTGCGCTGAATGCCGGGTACGGCAAACGCAGTTCCCACGATCTGCCGGAGAAGAATCGATGTGACCGGAAAAAGGGGGAAAGTCATGCAAAATTCCAAGGTTCTGATAGTGGACGATGAGGAAAACATCTTGCACGCCCTCACGCGCCTCTTCCGAAAAGAAAAGTACGAGATCCTTACGGCAAAAAGCGGGGAGGAGGGCCTGGAGATATTGGATAGCCACGATATAGACCTGATCATCTCCGATCTGAAGATGCCCATAATGAACGGCGTGGAGTTTTTGGCCCAAGCCAAAGAACGAAATCCGGATGCCCTGCGCATCATGCTCACCGGGCAGGCAGACATCAAAGCGATGCTGGACGCCATCGATCAGGGAGAGGTCTATCGATTCCTGCTCAAACCCTGGAACGACGATGAGTTGAGAATAACCATCAAACAGGCTCTGGAGTTTTACTACGTCCAGAAGGAGAACAAGTCCCTCATCCGGACGGTGAAAAGACAAGACCGGATTCTTGACGAGTTGGAAAAAGAACACCCGGGTATAAGCAGCGTGAGGAAAGACCCCGAAGGAGCCATAGTCCTATCGGTGGAAGGAACAACTCAGAAGCGCCAACCGGAATGAGCCGGGGTGGCAGAGAGCTCAGCGGCGGTCGACCGGCCGGACTTGCTGGACATGCCGGACTTGCGAGACGTGCGGATGGCTGTTTTTCATTTTTTCACCGTTGCTGCTGTGTGAACCATTCGGTTCACACCGGCGTGCCGGGATTCTGTGTGTCAGGAGATTGTCGGGTAGCCCTTCGGGCCATCCGACGTACAAGTATACTTGCCCTCCCCCGCGCCTATGGCGGGATCTTCGACCTTGGTCCCTCCCAGACGCCCTACAGGCCTGAAGGGGGTCTTCGACTCCCACAAAGGGAGAGGGAAAAGACTATTATTATTCATTTTCGTTTCTTTTCAGCCTTCCTTGAATGATGATGTTTGACCGGTGGTTCTGGTGCATCTGGTGGTCTTTTTTATTTTATTCTCACTTTTCCTCCAAACAGTTATCAGACAAAGAATTATGTACGTTTGAATCTGTATTCTGAGTATGCTTCGAAGCTCAGCATAAATGCTTCGAAACTCAGCCCAAGTGGTTCGGAAGCTCACCATAAAAGTAGTTGGTCGTCCCAGGAGTTGTCGTTCATCCTTTGAATGATCTTATCGATTAATGTATCCAAGAGCTTCAAGCGCTTGGAGTCTTCGTTTGGGCAACCAGATTGTCGGGTAGCTGCCCCGCCTTCGGCGTGATCGCAACCCGACCTACAACCTTTTGGATTAGTCTCAGGGTCAGCCCTTCGATTAGACTCAGGGTATAGATCAACCCTTCGACAAAGCTCAGGGTCTACTCTTGGATGAGCCTGAGGGTTGGGGTCGATTGGATGGTTCATATCGAATCTCTTTTCCGCATATTTAGGAGAGCACTCAATTGTCTGCATCGCCCGCCGGAAAAAAGGGGGACTTGAAGGCGAGCGGAAAATACGATATGCCCTCCATATACTGTGGAGCTATCCTTTTCACCATTGAAGTTGTAGTGAAGTTGCCCCTTGTGGGAAGAGAGTCGGCGTGCGCCACAGCGCAGCTGTAGTGCACCTGCCATTGTTGGGCGGCCATGCGTCACTGTGCTGGAGGTTGGAGCGGAATCACGGTTATCAAATCCGGGTCAGTTGGGTGAGGTATAACCAAATTCTGCACCTCTGGTGGTCTGTCCTCCAAAAACACGGCTCCGAAGGAAGTCTTCAGCTTTTCTTCAAGGTCGGATTTCTCCATCGCCAGCTTGTGCTGAACCCCAGGATTGCTTTTCAGATACTCGTGATATGTGTCCTCAAAAACGGTTACGAACTCTAAAATGTGACCCGCTAGATACGCTCCGATTCTCAAAGAGTTTTGTGGGAGTGCCTGACCTCCGTGATTTACACGGAAACTCACTGTCATTGGAATCGATTTATGCGGGTTCTTGCGGATCTGTTCCCTCTCTTCCGGCAATATGTCTGGATATAAGTTCCAGTCTGTCAGATAGGGCGAACAGTGCGCAAAGCTGTTGAAGTACTCGCGCAGGTTCTTGCGATAATTCTTTGCTTTCTCTCCATTGGGCAGAGTGAACTCATTCTGTCGAATATCCCACACTTTCGCTGCTTCACTAGCTTTGAGGTTTCCGGTTGCCCATTTCTCCGCCGCGCCCGGCATAAGAGAGACTGCCGCAAAGCAGTCTAATGCATCTTCTAGGCTTCTGCACAGCGCTAAGGAAACGGAATGGAATCCGCGAATATTGGCATCAGACGCAGTTTCCACTAAGTTAACAAGATGGAGTCCTATCGACTCCGCGCAACGTTTGGCAGTGTCGGTTTGGATCTCGGCCATCGGAGACATAGCCAATACTTCCCTTATCGTTATCAGCAGAAGAGATGGTGACCAATCTAATGATGGTTTCATTACGGGTGTCATATTTCTAACCTGTTTTTATAAGTGATTGCAGGCATGAACGGTCGCCCGACATTGCTTATATGCGTCCGCATAGCACCCCAAACACCGTTTCAAGTGGCGGGGTACCACAGAGCGCAGCTGGGGGGCACCTGCCGGACCAGGATATACCCGGCCTGGCAAGCAGACCCTCCTAAGGCGGGCAGGCCACGCCACCCGCCTATAGACTGGCACACAACTTCCTTGCTTGATCTAAGGTCACCGGACAGCACCGGGTATTTATTGATTTCTCTTTTCTCTTTTCAATTTCCGTTTTTCCTTTGGATCAAGCTTGGCCTTTTTCTGGTGTTCCCTTTTGCCTTTATCTTTTTTCCCCTTGTCACCCATTTGTGTTTCTCCTTTCTTTAAAATGAGTTGCACCGGACTGTGGGGCCGAAACCCCGTCCTCGGTCGTAGAACTTACCATATGAGATCGTTTGGCGTCATGCTCGCCGATTTCTGATCCATCCCCAGTCACTACCTGGTATGCGGGGTGCACCATGCGGTGCACCCGGGCCCAAAATGCATTGTTTACTCGCCAACCGCTGACACCCCTGAATATATTCATCGTAACCCGATTTCTCCCGAAATCGATTCTGCTTATATGACACACTATAATCATTTATGCGGGCTTGTCAAGAATTCTTGGGAGATTTTTCCTGTAGCGGGGGGGCACCCAGGCGAGCGAGCGCAGTGAGCGGTGGGGATCCCGATGAGATTGCTTCGGCTACGCCTCGCAATGACAGGGCGTTTTACTTCTAACAATGACTTACCGAACTTTTGTTACTGACCATTAGTACGCACCGACGTCGCGGAAGTATTCGGCCCGGTAGTCCTTTATTTCGGCTTGCTTCTTCACCTGAGAGAACCAATCCTGGTAGGCTTCACCTTGCTTCTGTTGCAGAACCACAAAGCTGATTGAGTCCTTCACCGCGGCAAAGAGGCTGTCGTCCACTGCAGTTCTGGAAACAAGCTGGATTATGAAGGTGCCCTGGCTGGCCTTAACCGGCGGGGAAACCTGCTTTGGCTCGGTCAACGAGAAGGCCGCACCGATGAACTCCGGCGATCTGCCGATTTGCGGAGGAGGCGAGTTTCGAGAGAACCCGTCCGGGTTTGCGTAGGTGGCTTTGCTCTCCTCTGCCGCCTTTTTCAAACTCTCTCCTCCTTTGATCTCAGCATAGATTTTCTCCGCCTTATCATAAGCTAAGGAATCCGCCATGATCTTGACCAGTTTTTGCCTTATGACCTGCTTGGCCTGGTCCAGCGGAGAGATGCCTGCAGGCCTTTTCTCCTTTATCTGGAAAACATAAAACCCCCTGGAGGTCTCTATCAGATCACTGACCGTGCCCTCACCCTTCTCGAAGGCGAATTCATCCACCTGAATGTTCCTGCCGATTCCGGGGATATGTCCCCCCTGGGTAAACCATCCGGTCTCGGAGACGGATAAGCTTTCCTCCTCAGCCATCTCGGTGACGTCCGATTTCCTGACCCTGTCGGCGAAGTCTTCAGATGTCTCCTTTAGCATATCCAGGGTTGCATCCGATGCCGATATCTTCAGAAGTATGTGGCTGGCCCTCACCTCCTGGTCATCGCCTTCTCCTCTTTTCTCTTCAACCTTTATCAGATGCCAGCCGAATTGAGTTTTGACCGGCTCGGAGATCTCCCCCGGTTCGAGAGAGAAGGCGGTCTGCTCAAAGGCTTCAACCATGGCGCCTTTTCCGAACCAGCCTAAGTTCCCGCCGTCCTTTCCCGAGCCAACGTCGTCAGAGTAATCCTCCGCCATGCCGGCGAAGTCCTCCCCCTCTAAGATTTCTTCCTTTATCTCTACCAGCCTCCCTTTGATCTCGTCTTCGTCTGCCTGACTCGGCTTCTTCTCGAAGAATACATAGCTTAAGTTTGCGCTGGGGTCGGTCTGAAATTCGTCCCGGTTATCCTGGTAATAGGCCTCTATGCTCTGGTCGCTTACGGAAAGGTTCTGTCTCTGGAACTCGTATGCGGGCACCAGCAGGTATTCCACCTTTACCTTTTCATGCTCATCCCGGTAAAACTCTTTCGCCTCGTCATCCGTGACCCGGACCAAGCTGAGGATGGCCTGCTGAAGCTTGCCCATGCGCAAATTTGGGCGGATCATCTGCTCGACCTGAACCCAGGGAACCCTGGGGTCAGCCAACGCCTGCACGTATTTTTGATAATCGAACTCCCCCTCCGGCGTCTGGAAGGCGGGATGTTCCCGGAGCTCCTGGGGAGGATACCGCCTCATGTATTCATACAACTCCGTATCGGTGACCTCGATTCTCCTTTTTGTCGCCTCCTGATTGAGCAGGATGTCGTTTAAGAGGTTATTAAAGACCTCGTCTCTGATGCGGACGGCGGTCTGGTCGTCCACATCCCCCTGTTCCTTTTCAGCTTGTCTTAGGGCCTGGTCGTAATAGTACTGAAAGGTGTAAAGCTCGATCTCCTCTCCATTAATGGTGGCGATAATCCCTCTCCGTTGCTGCTTGGATCCAAATTCCATTCCCCAGGCAAAGATAATGGTCCCCACGAAGGCGACTATGACGAACCACATGATGTGCTTGGTCAGTTTTCTCATTGCTTTCAGCATAAGGCATCAATCTCCTTTTTAAAAAAATTTCAACCTCCCCAATATATTATCAATTCGGAATTTGGCAAGCCGTTTTTGAGCCGATGCTTCGAAAAAGAACAGGATTCTGGTCATCATCGACACTCATCACTGCTCCGCGCTAAAGTCCTTTAGACCAATCGGCTTACCTGGAACTTAGATGATATCTGCTCAAGGTTAAGCCTCACAGCGGACGCCACGCATGGTGTTTACCCATTCGCGCCACTGTTGCCTGTCATACGAGAGGAGCACAGCTAATGCTTGGAGGAAGTATGTCAAGCGGCTAACGGCGGCCGGGGTCTGATCTGTCAACGCCGAGCGTGATTGGGAATCAATAATAGAGGAATACCCTGGCCGCCTGGTTGGCGAAATCCAGGACGATATTGGGGTAGATGCCGAGAAGCAGGACGCCGATCACCGAGATGATCAGGGCGATCTTTAGCATTCCACCGCTGGTCACGAGACTCTCATCGGTTGGCGCCCGGAAATACATCTGCCTGACCACGCCGAGGTAATAATACAGGGAGACCACACTGGTCAGGAGGGCGACCACCACCAGCCAGATTAAGCCCCCTTCGATGGCTGCGGAGAAGAGATAATACTTCCCCACGAATCCAGCCAGAGGCGGGATTCCCACCAGCGAGAGCATGAACACCGCCATCATGGCCGCCAGGGCAGGTGATCTCCGGGAGAGGCCGGCGTAATCCTTTATCTCGTCGCTTCCGGTCTGGTTGCTGAAGGCGATGGCGACGATGAATGCTCCCATGTTGGCGAACAGATAAACGAAGGTATAAAATACTACCGAAGAAACTCCCCTGGAGGTGGCGGCAACCACGCCGAGCAAAATGTATCCTATCTGGGCTATGCTGGAGTAAGCCAGCATCCTCTTGATGTTGCCCTGAGTCAGGGCGATGACGTTTCCGATGATCATGGCCAGCGCAGCCAAAACCGCCATCAACAGCACCCAGTCTCCCTTGAACAGCAGGAATGACTGGTAGAAGACCCGCAAAAACGCCGCTATGCCGACTGCCTTGGAAGCCACCGAAAGGAATGCCGTTATTGGGGTGGGAGCGCCCTCGTAAACGTCCGGCACCCACATGTGAAAGGGAACCAGCGCCAGTTTGAATCCAAAGCCGGCGATCATGAAGACAAATCCCAAAACCAGGGCCGAGCTGATGTCGCCTCCGGAGAAGAACTGTGTTATCAGTGCACTCTTCACGCCGCTTAAGTAGGTGGTTCCGGTCAGACCATAGATCAAGCTTATGCCGTAAAGCAGCAAGGCAGAGGAGACGCCGCCCAGGATCAAATACTTCAGTCCTGCTTCGCTGGATTTGGGCTTATCCTTGCGGTAGGCCGCGAGAACAAAGAGGGGTATGGTGGCCAGCTCCAAGGATACGTACAGGGTGAGAAGCTCCCCGGCACAGGCTACGAACATCATCCCCACCAGGGAGAGTAAGATCAGGCCGAAATATTCGCCCTGGTTGGACTCAAATCTCCTGGCGACCTCAACCGAGGAGGCAATGGTCAAGAATGCGGTTAGCAGGAATATCAGATGGAAGAAGGAAGCGAAGGAGTCGGAAAGAAACATTCCGCCGAAAAGCTCTCCCTTCGGAGACGTCAAAACCAGAATGACGGTTACGACCAAGCCCAGAAGAGCGACGTAGGCTAAGTTGTGTTTTCTCTCCTTCCGGGCCAGATCCAAGACGAATATCAAAATCGCCCAAACGAAAAGGAATATCTGAGGCAAAAGCAGTTGATAGTTCATATCAAGAGTTGAGAGTTAAGAGTTGAGATTCAACATGGTTTACCCGGTTACCAGATGAACGATGTTCTCAATGGTGGCCTTGATCATGTTGGCCAAGGGAGAGGGATACACGCCGATTCCGATCATCAGGATGGCCAACGGAATTACGGTGAATATCTCTCTTCCGGAAATCTCGGTTAAACCTTCCCATTTGGTGTTGAACGTTCCCAGGAACATCGTCTGAACCATTCGCAGGAAGTAGGCTGCGGTTAACACCACCCCGATTATGGCCAGAGGAACGATCACGTTGAAGGCCGGAAATGCACCCACGAATACCATGAACTCGCTTACAAAACCTGAAAGCCCGGGAAGCCCGAGCGAACCGAGAACGAACAGCATCATGATGCCTGAGTAAACCGGAAGCTTGGTCCATAACCCGCCGAAGGCTGCGATCTCCCGGGTGTGGGACCGTTCATAAAGAACCCCCACCAGAATAAACAGCGCCCCGGTGATGAGCCCGTGCGAGACCATCTGGAACATGCATCCGGAGATGCCGGTGACGGTTATGGCGGCCATTCCCAACATACAGTATCCCATGTGGCTTACCGACGAATAGGCGATCATCTTCTTCAAATCCTTCTGCGCCATGCAGACCAAAGCTCCGTACACGATGTTTATCAGCGCCAAAATCGCAATCGGTATGGCGAAGTAGATGGCAGCTTCGGGAAACATGGGATAGCTGATTCGCAGGAATCCGTAGATTCCCATCTTCAGCAGCACCCCCGCCAGGATGACCGAGACCGCGGTGGGGGCGTCCACGTGAGCGTCCGGCAACCAGGTATGGAAAGGGAAGACGGGCACCTTGACGGCGAATGCTATGAAAAAAGCGACAAAAGCCAAAAGCTGGAAGCCCCTGGCAAGTTCGGGCGCCCTCTCGATCAAGACCATCATGTTCAGGGTGTGCGGTTCCACCGTGAAATAAAGCGCCAGAATTCCCACCAACATAAACAGAGACCCGAAGAGCGTGTATAAGAAGAACTTTATGGCCGAGTATTCCTTCCTTCCGTGTCCCCAGATTCCGATCAGGAGGTACATGGGAACTAAGACGATCTCCCAGAATACATAGAAGAGGAAGAAGTCCAGCGCGGCAAAGACCCCCATCAAGCCCACCTCAAGAAGGAGGAGAAATGCAAAGTACTGCTTCACCTGCTTCTTGATGTCTCCAAAGGAATAGATGACGGAGACGAAGCACAAAAGCGCGGTCAAGAATAGCATGGGGACGGAAAGCCCGTCTGCTCCCAGAAAGTAGGTTATTCCCAGAGAAGGGATCCACTCGTATTTCTCCACGAACTGCAAGCTGGCGGTGGAACCGTCATACCGGGCCAGAAGAATAAATGACAGAACCAGGGGGATGAAGGAGAACAGGGCTGCAAGAAAACGCGCCGCGCTCTCCTGTTCTCGTTTAAGAAGCAGAATCAGGATCATCCCCAGAAATGGGGTGAAGATCATCAAAGTCAGAATCGGAAAGTTCATCGAATACTTCTCCTCTTTATTTGCTTAGTAATGGTAACTCAAAATTCAATCAATAATAATCTCCGTCTGCAAGATTTCAACCGCTGGTTTAACTCAGTTTAAAAAGAATGATCAGAACCAGGCCAAAGAATATGACGAAGGCATAGTTCTGCACTTGTCCGGTCTGCACTCTTCTGAGTCCGGATCCAATTCCTTTAGTAACGTATGCTGCACCATTGACCGCACCATCCACAATATGGTTATCAAACCATTCCTGCACGTCTGATAAGAAGACGGTGAAGTTCCCCATGGCATTCACCAACCAATCCACCACCCCTACATCTAACTTTTTGAAAAGGAAGTTACAAAGTCTGAGCAAAGGATTTATGATTACGGTATTGTACAACTCGTCGAAATAATATTTGTTATAAAGCACCTTATAGGGGAAGGCGAATTTTTCTTTGAGTTTTTCCGCAGAGATGGATTTCTTGTAATACATGGCATAAGCGAGATAAATTCCGGACAGAGCCACAACGGTCGAGACGATCATGAGAATGTAATTAGGCTCCACATGATGAGGTTGGTGGTGATACACAAAGGAGGAGTAACCATGTTTAAGCCAGGGTATTCCTACCCATCCGGCAAAGATGGAGAGAAATGCCAAAACCATCAAGGGAATGGTCATGGTTTTGGGGGATTCGTGGGCATGGTCATACTTCTCCTGATCCCGCGGTTTTCCGAAGAAGGTGACGAAGCAGAGCCGGAACATGTAAAATGCTGTCATTCCAGCCACCAGAACACCCACAATTAAAAATACAGGATTATGGTAGTGGCCTGCCACCGCCAGTATCTCATCCTTGCTCCAGAATCCGGACAAGGGGAAGATCCCGGATATGGAGAGCGAGGCTACGATGAAGGTTATGGCGGTGATCCTCATCTTGCGATAAAGCCCGCCCATCTCCCAGATGTCGTTGGTGTGCACGGCATGGATCACGCTTCCCGCTCCGAGGAACAGAAGAGCCTTGAAGAATGCGTGGGTATACAGGTGAAAGGTTCCGGCGGTTAATCCACCCAGGCCCAGGATCATAATCATATAACCCAACTGGCTTATGGTGGAGTAAGCCAGCACCCTCTTTATGTCGTTTTGCACCAGGGCGATGGATGCGGCCAGAAACGCGGTGAAGCACCCGATGATGGCCACCACCAGGCCGGCATTCTCCGCCGCTAAATAGATGGTCATGGTTCGAGCCACCAGGTAGACTCCGGCCGCCACCATGGTGGCGGCGTGGATCAGCGCCGAGACCGGGGTAGGGCCCTCCATGGCGTCTGGAAGCCATACATGAAGCGGAAACTGGGCCGATTTGCCCACTGCCCCGGCAAACAAGAAGATCGCACCTACAGTCAGGAGTCCGAAAGGAATATGTCCTGCCTCCACCGCATGGAACATCTCCCGGAAGTTGAAGGTGCCGGCGGCGGTGGTCAGGATGAGAATGCCGATTATGAACCCCAAGTCGCCGGTGCGGGTGGTGATAAATGCCTTCTTGCCCGCATCGGAGGCTATCTTTTTCTCGAACCAGAAGCCGATCAGAAGATACGAGGTCAACCCCACAAGCTCCCAGAAGACGAAGAGCTCCAGGAAGTTATTGGCCAGCACCAGTCCCAGCATGGAGAAGCTGAAAAGCGACAGAAAGGAGAAGAACCGGGAGAACCTGGGATCGCCGTTCATGTAGCCGACCGAGTAGATGTGCACCAACATGGAGACCGTGCAGACCACGAAAAGCATCACCGCGGTCAACGGATCGATCAACATCCCCACCTTAATCTTGAATCCCGGAAGATCGATCCAGGTGAACTCGAATTCCGAGGCCACCGGGTTCTTCAAGACGCTGGCTATGACGATAAGGGATAAGACAAAGGATAAGCATATTGCGCCGATGGAGACCAGCGAGCTTGCCTTCTCGTTCCGGTTGGTGAAAAACACGATGATGACAAAGGCCAACAGGGGAAGCAACGGTATTATCCAGGCGTTAGCTAACATATCTTAAATTGAGTCTCCTACCATTTCATAATGTTTATATCGTCCACGTTGATGCCCTTGAAGTTTCGGTATATTAAAAGCACTATGGCCAAGCCGACGGTGGCCTCCGCAGCGGCTATGGCTATCACAAAGATGGCGAATATCTGTCCCACAAACTCGCCGGGGGTGACAAACTTGGAGAAGGCCACGAAGTTTATGTTGACTGCATTGAACATCAGCTCGATGGACATTAAGATCCCGATGGCGTTCCTCCGGGTTAAGACCCCGAAGATCCCGATGCAGAACAGAACCGTGCTTAATATCAAGTAGTGATTTAGACCAACCAAAGCTCTAATCCTTCCGGGCGATGACTATCGCCCCGATCAATGCGGTTAACAGCACCACCGAAACCACCTCGAAAGGCAGAACATACTCTGTCATAAGAAGCCTTCCTATGCCCACCGTCGACTGAACGGCGGCAGCCTGATCAGACAGCTTCCAGGCGGTCCTGGTCAGGGTGAAGATGGTGGCGACTAAAAGAGCACCCACGATGATGATTCCGGGAATCACCTGCTCGTTCGACTGCTTGATCTTGGCGTTGTACAGCTTAGCCGTCAGCATGATGGCGAAGATCATGAGTATGGTGATGGCTCCCACGTAAATTAAGACCTGAACCGCAGCCAGGAACTCCGCCGAAAGAAGTATATAAATTCCGGCCACACCGAAAAGGGCCAGCACTAAGAACAGAGCGCAGTGGAAGATGTTCTTAAGGCTGACCACCATGACGGCCGAGCCCAAGATGATGCCAGCCAGAATGTAGAAAACAGCAGCCGGAACTCCAGTTAGCAATTTTTTTCCTTTCTCAGATCCTTTTTCAAATCGAACGGGCGAGAGGAGTCCTTTTTTTTAGTCGGAGTACTTTGAGTTGGGGCAGGGGTTCAACCCCGACCCCAACATTGTGTTTATTCTCAGCCGGAGTACTCCCTTCCTATCTCACCCAGTTTCTCCTTATCGTAAATCAAATACTTCTTGTCGTAGACCGAGAACTCGTACCGGGGAACCAGTTTTATGGCCTTCCCCTTTACCGGGCAGACCTCCTCGCATAATCCGCAGTAGATGCATAGCCCGGTGTCAACCTCGAAGACTTCAGCGAATCGCTTTCCTGCCTGGTCCTTGGCGGCGGTGAACTTTATGGCGTTGTTGGGGCAGATCCGATAACAGAGCCCGCAGGCGATGCATTTCAGTTTGTTGGCCTCAAGATCGGTCAGAAGCACCACGCAGCCGCGGGACCTCTCCGGCATGGGCCATCTCTCCTTGGGATACTGCAGGGTGATGGCATGTTTTCCCAGATGCTTCACCGTCACGGTCAATCCCAGAATCAGATTGTATATTCCTGAATATATTCTTTTGACTAAGGCCATAGTCTTTTAAGCGAAAAGTGCCGTTAGCATTAAGTTCAAGAATCCCAAGGGCAACAGAAATTTCCAGGCAAAGTCCATCAACTGATCCACCCGCACGCGGGGATAGGTCCATTTAAAGCACATGATCACCCGGATTATCCCAAAGGTCTTGATGAAAAACCAAATCCAGGAGGGAAGCCAGGGCCCATGCCATCCCCCCAAAAAGAGGGTGGTGGCAACGGCGCTTATGGTGAAGAGATTGGTGAATTCGGCAAAGAAGAACATGGCGAATTTCATTCCGCTGTATTCGGTATTATACCCGGCCACCAACTCCTGTTCGGCTTCCGGTATGTCAAAGGGAGTACGGTTGACTTCAGCTATCGCAGCCGTTAAGTAGACTAAGAAACCAATCGGCTGCCTGACGATGTACCAATCCCAGAAATGCGCCTGCGATTTGACTATCTCCACCATGGAGAGCGACCCTGCCAGAAGCACCACTCCGAGAACGGATAAGGTCAGTGGTACCTCGTAGCTCACGATCTGTGCAGCTGATCTGAGTCCGCCTAAAAGAGACCACTTATTGTTGGAACCCCATCCGGCCATCAGGAGTCCCACCACGGTAAAGGTGGTGATTGCGAGTATATATAAGATCCCGATGTTTAGATCTCTAACTATCAGACCCCGGCCAAAGGGGATGCAGACATATACTAAGAGGGCAGATACAAAGACCACTATGGGGGCTATCACGAATACGGCTCTATCCACCTTGAGGGGGACGATGTCCTCCTTCTGGATCAGCTTTATGGCATCGATTATGGTCTGTTTCCACCCGTGCCAGCCAGTGCGCATGGGCCCAAACCTGACCTGCATGTGGGCGGCTACTTTTCTTTCCCACCAGACCAAGAACAAAACCGCCACGGAGATGAAGGCGATAATAACAACAAACACCAGGAGCATAGAGAGAAGGTCCAGCCAGAGCTGGGGGATCCCCCAGCGGGTGAATAATCCCTCCAGCCAGAAGTAGACCGCCTCGAAAACCTTATCTAATTCGAACAATAACTATCTCCTGATCTTCTGTAGTCGCCCGATTTATCGGGCAACTACAGCTTATCTATCCACGTCCGGCATGATCACGTCCAAGCTGGCGAAGATCACCACCAAATCCGCGATCTTCCAGCCCCTGACCATCTCCGGCAGTACAGCCAGGTTCGAGAACGAGGCGGTGCGGAGCTTGAGCCGATAGGGCATAGTGTCGCCCTCTGAAACGACGTAGAATCCCATCTCACCGCGCGTGGATTCCACCCGGGTGTAAGCCTCTCCCTGGGGAGGCTTAAATACCGCCTTGGTCTTGGTCTTTATCTCTCCCTCCGGTATGGATTCCAGGGCCTGCTCAACGATTCTGTTGGCCTGCCTCATCTCCTGGATTCTCACCATGTACCTGTCCCAGGTGTCTGACTTCGTGCCGGTGGGGATATCGAATTCGAATTTGTCATAAATCGAATAGGGCTCTTCTTTTCGCAGATCCCATTTAAGCCCGGTGGCTCTCAGGTTCGGGCCGGTGACCGAGTAATCGATGGCCGTCTTTTGGTCCAGTATTCCCACACCCTTGGTTCTTCCCAAGAAGATGGGGTTTTGGGTCAGGATGGCCTCGTACTCGTCCACCCGGGGCTTGAAATACTTCACGAATTCTTTGGCCTTGGGGATGAACTCCCTGGGCAGATCCCGCGACACCCCTCCCACCCGCATATAGTTAAAGGTTATCCTCTGCCCGCAGGTCATCTCGATAAGATCCAAGATCATCTCCCTTTCACGGAAACAGTATAAAAATGGTGTGATGGCTCCCAGATCCAGAGAAAAAGTACCCAGCCAGATCAAGTGACTGGCTATACGGTTAAGCTCATCCATTATCACCCGGATGTATTCGGCCCGCTGGGGCACCTCGATTTCCGCCAGCTTCTCCACCGCCATACAGAAGCCGTGGTTGCATAACATGGCGGAGACGTAGTCGATCCTGTCGGTGTAAGGGATGAACTGAAGATAGGTTCGGTTCTCCGCGATTTTCTCCAGCGCTCTGTGAAGGTATCCGACTATGGGAACCAAATCCACTATCACCTCTCCATCCATTTTGAGAATCAACCGGCACACCCCGTGGGTGCTGGGATGCTGTGGGCCCATGTTGAGTATGAACTCCTCCGTGCCTACCTTCTCGGTGGTGATAAAGGGCAGGTCGAGGCTATTTTTTGGGTAGTCGGACAAAATCTTTTCCCTCCCAATCTTTTCTCATGGGGAAACCCTCATCCCAGTCCTCAGGTAGAAGTATGGGCCTGGGATCAGGGTGGTTCTTGAAGGTCAACCCAAAAAGCTCGGCTGTCTCCCTTTCGTGCCAGTTGGCAGCCTTCCAGACCGGCGTGGCCGAGTCAAGCTCTCCGTCTCTGGAAACGGAGGTTTTTATGGCTATTTTGTGTCTTTGGTTGAAAGAAAACAGGTTGTACACCACTTCCATGTGGTCCGCGTAGTCGACGCAGGTCATGCAGGCCAGGAGATCGAAGGAAAGCTCCGGGGTCTCCCTGGCAAACCGGCAGACCTCCAGGATCAGACCCTTGTCCACCTTGAAGGCGGCATCCACGCCCACGAACGGAATCTCCCCGATTTTCCCTGGGAACTTATCTTGAAAGGCTTTGAGTATTTCCTCTTTGGTCATTCTCTTCTTGTCTTTGACCAGCACCTAACTTAAGTTAGGTGCTGGTGCATTCTCTAACTCCAGTCGGCAATTTTTTCCTTCTTTATCTTCTCCTGCAACTTGATGCATCCCTCCATCAGAGATTCCGGCCGGGGAGGGCATCCGGGAATATAAACATCAACCGGGATGATAAGGTCCACCCCTTTTACCACGCTGTAAGAGTCGTAGTAAAAAGGTCCCCCGATTACGGCACATCCTCCCATGGCGATGACGTACCTCGGCTCGGCCATCTGCTCATACAGCCTTTTCACCCGGGGCGCCATCTTCTTGGTCAGGGTGCCGGCCACGAACATCAAATCAGACTGTCGGGGCGAGGCCCGAAAAATCATGCCGAACCGGTCAAAATCGTAACGGGAGGCCCCGGTGGCCATCATCTCCACCGCACAGCAGGCTAAGCCGAACAGCATGTACCACATGGAGCAGGCCCTGGAATAATTCAACACATCGTCCAAGACCGTGGTTATCAGGCCGCCCCCGGGGAGGTGTTCTAAGTAGACCGGTAACTTTTTTATCACACCCATTTCAAAGCTCCCTTTTTCCAAGCGTAGACTAAGCCAAAGATCAGGATGCTTAAGAATATCAGCATCTCGATGAACGCAAAAAACCCCAAGCTTCTGTAGACCACCGCCCAGGGAAACAGGAATATCACCTCCACGTCGAAAATCACAAAGATTAAAGCGTAAAGGTAGTAGCGAACGTTGAACTGCACCCAGGCCCCGCCGATGGGCAATTCCCCGCATTCGTAACTTTCCAGTTTGTCGGGACTGGGATGGTGAGGGCGAACCAGGCGAGAGAGAAAGAAGACGAATATCACAAAGATAACGCCAATGGCCAGAAAGAAACCAACGAATGCGTAATCGTGAAGCATAAAGGAATCTGTCAAGAAAGTTCTCTTAAATTAACCGTCGATCCTTTTCGTCCGGCTCACAACAGAAAGACGCAAGTGAATTTCTTCACAAACAGTTTGGGTAAAAAATAACTTTTTAGAGGTTTGTCAAGAAAATTCTTCCAAAACTTTTCTTGAGTTTTTTTGTAGGAAGGAAATAGAAGCACTGCGGCGGGATGCAAAGATAGACCTTCAGCGAGAGGACAGAGCCAGAACCTCACTTAAGTTAGGTTCTGGCTCTGAAATGCAAAAGTGAGTTTTTGGCAGGCGTTTCTAAATTATCCTTGACAAAGGGTGAGGCGAACTTATCTTGGCTTGATGATCTTTCGAAAGCTTCGAGCAAGCGAGTACTTAAGCGAAAGTTCTTCTCAATAGACGTAAAAGGAGGTTTGAAAAAATGAGGAAAACCGTGACCAGGGCTATAGTGGTTATCCTTTTGGGAGGGATAGCCTGGGGCGCATTGATCTCAACCAGCTTGGCCCAGCAACTCAAAATCGGTTATGTGGACGTGCCGCGTCTGAAACAGGAATACAAGGAATTTCAGCAGGCAGAGGTCCGATTCGAAAAACAGATGGCCGTCTGGCAGGTAAAGGCCGATTCGATGCAGCAGCAGATGCAGGAACTGGCGGATAAGTTGGAAAAGCAAAATCTCATGCTGACCGAACAGGCAAAAAACGACATAAGACAACAGCTTTTAGCCCGGCAGAACGAGTACCAGCTATTCTTAAACGAGGTGATGGGTCCCGAAGGCGAGGCGGCGAGCAGAGAGTATGAGCTTTCCAAGCCCTTAATAGAGACGATCAACACGGTGATAAAGCTGATTGCGCTCAAAGGTAACTACACCTACATTCTCGATTCCACCGCGGGAAGCGTCCTGTACGCCGACGAGAAATACGACATCACGGATAAGGTGATAGCAGAGCTGAATAAGTGAATTACAGAAGCAAGTCTGCGCTGGCGCCGGGAAACCCGGTGGGATGACCGACTCCTGTGACTTGGCGGTGGAGCAAAATAGAGGATTCTGCGACCCAACAGCAATGTGGGATTTTTGGAGCCGGAAAGTTTTTTTAAAGATAGCTCATTTTTTTCTTGACTCGACAGGAGGGATGTCTTAATTTTCACTTAAACGGGACAAGAGTGGATTGCGTATTAAAAGTGTAGTGAGCCTTCTTAAGGAAAGGAGGGAGAAGGAAAAAGCACTCAAGCTAAATCGGGCTGAGTACTGATTACCCATTTTGAGGGGGACGGAAGTTCTTTAGATCCGCAACAAATAGGGAAAATTCTCGCAGCTTTAAGAATTCAGTCTGACCCACCCGCACGTGCCACGGAGGCATCAACAGGAGTATCGTTACACGCAGTAAGAGCAAAGGGACAACCAATAGAATAATTGCTAAGGGCTAGTTGTTCGTTAGGGCGAAGAGATGTCGTGCCTAAGAGAAGAGGCTTATAGGTACGCTCAGCAAACAGGTTTTTTTTGGATGTTTGTTGTCCCGTATGCTCGCCGCACTTGGAAGTCAGTTGATTTGATGGATACGAGCAGCCTCTTTTTGCATCACCTCTTGTGAGGACAGGGGGTGGTGAAACTAAGAACCTTAATGTTTGTCAGGTGAAAAGGAGGTGGTCGGAGCATGCTGAAGGGGAGACCTGAAGAGAAGAAAAGGGTAACCGAAAACCTTAATCAACACATGAAGGGAGGGTTAGTAATGTCTAGAACGATCTTAGCAGGACTCGTGGTATTGGCTTTTGTGCTGATGACATCGAGCGCGCTGGCTGACTGCAGTGATCCGCTGAGCTATGAGGTTGTTCTCTCCAAGAGCGCAAACACCGCACAGGTGAAACTCTATCTGGAGAACGACAGAGGGATGGCTGGCGCTTCCATACCTTTGAGCTTCGCATCGGTTGGCTCGGACATCGTGTGTGTGAGAGTCGACTTTAGCGGAAGCCGGGTGGCGCATTTCAGTCTCTACCCGCAGATCGACAACCAGAACAAGAGGGTACTCATCGGAATGATTCGGGCCTTAGACCAGAACATCTCCGACGTTCTGCCCGCGGGCAGCGGTCTGATCGCCACGCTGCACTTCAGTTCGACGAATTCCCGCTGCGTTCCGGAGCTCAAAATGACACCCTGGCCTCTTTCTGCCGGTGAGTTGGATTTCGACATGGTGGATGATAAGGGTAGCTCCATCTGCAGAAAGAAGGGAGAGACCCCCATCCCCATCACTCACGAAACGAGTGAACCCGCGGAGGTGCAGTCGGCGCCTTTTGAGGTAAAGGGAAACTTCCCCAATCCGTTCAATCCGGAGACGGTGATTAAGTTTTACCTGCCTCAAGCTTCCCCGGTGTCCCTTAGGGTTTACAATATCCTGGGACAGGTGGTCAACACGCTGGTGGATGAGCCGCTGTCTGCCGGAGACCATTCCGTCAGGTGGGATGGTAAGAACGCGCAGGGTCGGGACGTGGCCAGCGGAGTCTATTTCTACCGCGTCAGCGCCGGCGGCCACGAGTCTATCGAGAAGATGACTCTGCTAAGATAAGAGAAAGAGACAGCACCCCGCTCGGGGACTGACCATGTAACCAGAAGAGAAGATGAGTCCCTGGCCCGTACGGGCCAGGGATTTTTTTATCTGTTAAGCTCGGGACTAAAGCCAATTATTTGGTGGTGGGTCAGTTTGGTTTTTTCGTCTCCCGCAACTATCCGGAATTGTATACTTGACAGAAAGGGGGAGAGTTATGTAACTTGTGAACCATGGTGCGAAAAACGAATATCCTCATCGTGATCTCTACGACCGTCGCAATCGAGTTCGGAGTGGGGGTGGCTATGAACGCACCTTTTGCAGTTACGTATCTACCCATCATAAGCCTTTATATGGGAGCCTTTGGTGTTTTACTCCACGAGCCGCTTTCGAAAAGTGTTGATGCGTGGTTTAGTCGACGTCCGAATTGTGTCACCAGGGTAGTTTGGTTGCTGGTTATTATCGGCACCCTCACTTTCATCTGCGCAATCATAGCATCTAAGCTTGAGCCGATCATATGGCTAAAGTTTTTCCCGGATAAGGTTCCGGCTTCATCAAGCTTTTCAGTTCATACAGTGCCTTCCGTACTCCTCACGGTCGTGTGTGTTGCTTTGTATGCTTGGCACATTCACAGCGAGAAGAATAGGCCGAGCAACAGGCGTGGCAACAAGCTTTTGTCTTGGGTAATTCAGTATCTTCAAAATGAGACTACGGTCGGTCGCGAGAAGAGCCAGGAGTACCTTATTGAACTCCTGAGTTTTGAGATTAAGGTGGGAAGGTTGCACCTGTGGGGGCGGAAGAATAACAAAGATGTCTTCATTCGACCGAAGGACTTTGAGAGCAAGCGTTACGTTTTTGAACTACACCACCATGAGTATCGGCTTTGTTCACCTGTAGACGAAACGGTGATCTGGGGTGCAGCATTTATTGAACGCGAAGTCACGGAGAGGTGGCCACAGATTAAACTGTCAGCTTCGGATTAGGAGGCTTCCTTCTCCTCGATCAAACTGACCCACTACCAATTATTTTGTTGACTTTTCGGTCAAAAGGATATACAATAGCTTCCGAAGTAAATACTATCGGGGCGTGGCTCAGTTTGGTAGAGCGCTTGGTTCGGGACCAAGAAGTCGCTGGTTCAAATCCAGTCGCCCCGATTTTGTCGGTTAATAGTTCATGGTTCACCCAGACGCCCGGACGGGCCCGTCTGGGGGTGAGCGTCTGCTCATAGTTCACGGTAAATGCAGAAGCAAAAGACCTTTATTGGAGTGATTGGGGCGGGTGATTGTTCGGAGGATATCTGCGAGCTGGCCGAGAAGGTAGGTGAAAGGATCGCGCAAGCCGGGGCAGTCCTGGTTTGTGGTGGGTTGGGTGGGGTGATGGAGGCTGCGGCCAAAGGAGCAAAAAAGCAAGGCGGCATAACCGTTGGAATCCTGCCGGGCGTTGATAAAGCTCAGGCCAACCCTTACATAGACTTTCCCGTCGTCACCGGGCTGGGAGAGGGAAGAAATCTCCTGGTGGTTCGCAACTCGGACGTGTTGATCGCTTTCCCCGGCAAGTTCGGCACCCTGTCGGAGATCGCCTTCGCTCTCAAGATAGGCAAGCCGGTGGTAGGTTTATCCACCTGGAACGTATCAGAGGAGATCATCACGGCTACAAACGCGCAAGAAGCCGTCAGCATGGCTTTGGATCGGGCAAGAGCTTTGCGGGAAGGGTCATGAATGAGAAGTCCAAAGGATCCGAGGGAATGGCAAGCGCCCATATGGTCATCTCCGGGCTGGTTCAGGGCGTGGGTTATCGCTGGTTCGTTATGCGCAAAGCACAAGAGTACAATCTGACGGGATACGTGAGCAATCTATATAATGGAGACGTGGAGGTGGAGGTAGAAGGACACAGGCCCATGATCCTCGATTTCGCCAGAGAGTTAGAAGTCGGGCCAAGGTCCGGGCATGTGACGGACATGAAAATCGATTGGGGGCAGTACCGGGGTGAGTATAAGAACTTTGACGTGAAATTCTAAAGAGATCAGTTTCCAGTTTACAGTTGGCGGTCATCAGTTCGCGCAAGGAGCCAAAATGGAGAAGAGCACACTCAACGTAGCAAAGTTTCGAGATCTCATCAGAGACGTGCCGGACTATCCCCAAAAGGGGATAGTGTTTAAGGACATCACCACCCTTATAAAAAAAGGTGATGCCTTTGATGAGGTGATAAATATATTCGTTGAGAAATGCAAGGATAAGAAAATAGACTTGGTGGCAGCAGTGGAGTCGCGCGGGTTTATCTTCGGCGGCGCGCTGGCAAACAGATTGAAAAAGGGATTCATTCCCATCCGGAAATTCGGTAAACTTCCCGCGGATACGGTGGAGCAGAAGTATAACTTAGAGTACGGCACCGATACGCTGGAGATTCACAAGGATGCAATCACGTCCGGGCAGAGGGTTTTGATAGTGGACGATCTTTTGGCCACCGGCGGAACCGCCGAAGCCACCTGCAAGCTGGTGGAAAAACTGGGTGGAGAGGTGGCCGGGATATTAGTGATGATTGAGCTGGCATTCTTAAACGGCAGAAAGAAGGTCAAAGATTACGATCTCTTCACGCTCCTCAAGTACGATTGAAGCGGTTCATGGTTAACGGCCAGTACAAGAGTGGCTTGGAGGTTTTGCTGTGAACCATAAGCAATGAACAATGAACCGTGAACCGAACTAAACGCGCCCCCGTAGCTCAGTTAGGATAGAGCAGTGGTTTCCTAAACCATTGGTCGCCCGTTCGAGTCGGGCCGGGGGTATTTAAAGCGGTTCACCCAGATGCCCGGACGGGCCCGTCTGGGGGTGAGCATCTGCTCATGGTTGATGGTTCATGGTTCATAGTTCAAAAGAGAAGAGGCCGATGGGTTTTCCAAGCTCAGCGGTTTTTTTCTTGCCTTCTATGCCGGGCTACAGGAGGGCGCAGTTGATCTGAGCGGGGATGGTACGTGCGAGGAAGCGGTTTCGCTAATCCGGGTCGCCCAGCAACACAAACCCTCCCCAGAACAAGGGATGAGTTGACTTGCTTTTGGCTCGACGATCGCTCAAGATCTTAAGCGCTGCCTGACGCAGAGCCTCCTTCTTGGTCTGACCCGACAGCCAATTCTCATAGAAATCATCCATAAGCTTACAGGTCTCTTTGTCGGGCACTTTCCACAAGCTCATCACAATAGTACGAGCACCGGCACACTGAAAGGCCCGACGCAAGCCATAAACGCCCTCTCCATTCTTAACCTGTCCCACACCGGTCTCACAGGCAGAGAGCGTGACCAGCTCGGTACCGACAAGATTCAGGCCGGAGGCCTCAAATGCAGTCAGAATTCCATCTTCGGCCTGTGAGTCATCGTTCCGCTTGACATCCATCAGCCGATTGGCTCCCGAGAATGCCAGGCCTGAGCGAAGCAGGGGGTTCTCCAACATCCTGTTTTCAGCAAGATTCAGATCCTCACAGAAATATCCGTGGGTGGCAAGATGCAAGACCCTCGGAGGTGTGCTCATCCCCTTCAAGATTTCCTCCAGAGCATCACCGCCGTAATAGGAATCGACATTCATTTTGGCTTTCTTCTCAAGAGTTTTGCCGACCGACTTGGCTTCTTCGCGACTATGAGGAAGCGGATCGAACCGGTTGTTCAGACATCCGCTGGCTCCCCGTGAAGGCTCGTGAACAAAAGAGATAACATCTGACTTCTTCAGAGTTTCGTCTCTGTGTCGGGCTAGTCTCTCTTGGGAGAGGTTGAAGTCCGGATCAGCCAAGACCAATGCCCAGTCAGTCGGCTCCTGCTTCTTTTTGAATCTTAACAGGTCCCGCCCCGAAGAAAGATAGCTGATGCCGAATTTCTCAATTACGTACTGGCCATCGGGACAATGAAGAATCTCAAACGGCAGGAGATTGAGTTGACCATCGGGACAGACATAGATGTTGGCTCTGCCACTAAGATGAGATTCTAAAGGCGCAAAGATAACCTCATAAAGCCTACCGGTTACCGTATTTAAGCGTTTTTCCGCTTCGGCAGCTGAAGCAGAATGAACCTCCGATCTGGCCCTATAAACCATTCTTCTGGCCAGATTGACCAGACTATCGATTTCACCTGCGTCTCCCAGATCCGTCAGGCTGGTGTTGCCTGCACGATCAAGGGTGAAGGCAAGGTATCTGGGTGGACCGGTTTTCTCTTCGTCACTGCCCACCTTTACAAAATCATAGGGCTTGTATTGGACGAACTCCCACAAGACGCCCGCCTGGGGAAGGGTGGCCGCCAACTCGGTGACTGTGAGTCTTCTCGTTTCCAGTTCGTCCTTGAACTCCGCGCAGGTTTTGCTCAGTTCTGCCTCCAGAGAATCTTTCATGCTGCTCAGAGTCTGCAGCCGGTCACGATACGTGCTAGGGTTAAGCTTTCTTGCTCCAGCAAGTACCAAAGTGGATATTTCGCCACAAAGCTCAGCGTGCTTCTTGGCCTTGCGTTGTGTTTCGTCGTCGTACGAGCAGAAGACGATCTGCTTTTCGGCTGCCACAGCATCTATGACCGCGGCTTTAGCTTTGAGCATCATCTCCAGCGCAGTACCCCTTGAGTCACCCGAGTTGTTCGTGATGGCGAAGGAAAGAAGGGTATGATTTACCAGCGGGTATCGCTCCACGTATCTCATCTTTTGATCCTCCGAGGCGTAGGAGAATACATACTCGATAAAGCGCTGTCTGGATCGCAACAGCTTCCTGTAATATCCCACACTCTTATCAGGGAGGCCTAAAGAACCGAAAAGCACTGCCAGGTTCCCGAGGCTTACGCATACGTCCGGGTGTTCAGAGCTCAGCGTTTTCTCCCGGACAGAGAGCGCCCGTCGACAAAGACTTTCGGCCTCGGCGTATCTGGCCTGGTTTGCGTAAAGGGCCGCCAGGTTATTTAGACTATTGGCCACGTCCAGATGGTCTAACCCCAGGGCTTTCTCTTGTATGGCCAGTGCCCGCTTGAAGAGAGATTCGGCTTCATCATACTTGCCCTGCTCAGTGCAGACGAAAGCCAGATTGCTCAGACTTTGAGCTACTTGGGGATGGTTTGATCCCAGGGCTTTCTGTCTCACGCTCAAGGCCCGTCTGTGGAGAACTTCGGCTTCCCCATGCCTGCCTTGGTTCCGATAGAGACTCGCCAGATTATTCAGAGTCTGGGCTACAAGGGGATGGTTTGGTCCGAATGCTTTCTCTTCGATAGACAGTGCCCGCTTGTGAAGAGACTCAACTTCCTGGTACCTGCCCTGCTCCTGGTAGAGTAACGCCAGATTGTCCAGACTTACGGCTACATCAGGATGGTCTGGCCCCAGCTTTTGCTCTCTTATGGCCAGCGCCCGCTTATACAGAGGTTTGGCCTCCTTGTACCTGCCCTGGTCCAAGTAGAGGTTTGCCAGATTATTTGAACTTTGGGCTACGTAGGGATGGTCCGGTCCCGAAGTTCTCTCCCTGATATCCAGTGCTCGCTTGAAAAGAGGTTCCGCTTCGGCAAACTTAGCCTGATCACGGTAACAGTTCGCCAGGTTATTCAGGGTTGCCGCCACAGCGAGATGGTCCGGCTCCCCGGCCTTTTCTCTTATGGCCAGCGCTCTCTCGTATAGTGATTCGGCTTGAGCGTATTTGCCCTGCTTCCTATAGAGAATCGCCAGACCATTCAGACTTCTGGCTACCAGATGGTCTGACCCCAGGGTTTTCTCGCCTATAGCCAATCCTCGCTTCCAGAAGGAGTCGGCTTCCCTGTATTTGCCTTGGTTTGCGTAAAGAGCCGCCAGATTACACAGGGTAGTTGCCACGTGGGGATGGTCTGACCCTAAGATTTTCTCTCGCATGGCCACAGCATCGGTCCATAAAGACTCGCACCTGGAATAGTTCGCTGCAAAGTAATAACATTTACCTAAAACGTGCAGGGCCAAAGCAACCGAGGTGTCGGGCTCGCTAAATTTCGCTCTGGCTTTCTGGAGAGCCAACTCCCCGAGGGCTATACCGGTATCCAACTGTCTTGCCCGGCTTAAGGAGTCTGCTTGGCGGATCAGCTCATGAATGTGGATCGACTCGGGGTCCTCCTTAGCCAGAACCCGGTTAAGTCCAAAGAGCAGTTGGCACAAGGCAGTAGTGAAAAAGATGAGTCCCAGACTCAAGCATGCTTTCACCAAAGTCCTATAACTCAGGAGCCCTAGTTGAAAGACAGAAGAAGAAGTCATTTCTCTATCCCGAAGCCATATTCCCGTCCATTTAAGGGAGCCTCGGCCCGGGGATCGGTAATCACCAGGCGGTAATTGCCGGGGTTCATCCTGGCGAGAGGCAACAGCAGTTGACCGGTTCCGTATTCATCGAAGCCGTCGAAAGCGCCGTCCCGGAAAACAACGGCCCCGTCCTCCGATTCGATGGTCACCTCATACGCTTGGCCAGCGACCGCCCCTCTGAAAACAAACCTGAGCAGACCATCGCCCCCGACACTGGTTTTGAAAGCATCCCCCTGCGACGAACGGTCGGGCAAAAGGCTTATGGTCTGAACCCGCCTGATCTTGTCCTCCGTCAATTCTTTCACCCCATGGTAGGCAGGAAGAATCATTAGAAGAATCAGCAAATAAGCCAGAGCGGGCTTGAGAACTAAGGGCGTCTCCGGCCAGACGTATCGCCACAACCTCTTCAGAAGCGATTCTGTTTGTGGATACTCTTCCCTGGCAGCCTCGGTGATTAGTTCCTTCACCTCATCACTTGAGCTCAACAGCGCCGCCTCCAGCTCGAAATTGCTCAACTGGTTAAAGCAATGCTCGCACCCCAGTAAATGAATCTCGACCTTTTCTGCGTCCTCTTGCGATAGTGCGTTAAGCTCATAGGCGTGCAGAAGAGCGCCCAACTTGGGGTCTTTACATTTCGACATGCTTCATATCGCTCCGGTTTCTAAGCAGGTTCTCAGCAGCCGCCGTCCCCGGTTCAAGATGACGTAGAAATTATTCGGTCTGACCCGCAGCCGTTGGCTGATCTCATAAGCCTCGTAGCCCTGATGAATGAGATTCAAGGCCCGTGCGTAAAGCCGGTTACGCTTAATGATCTGTTTCAAGCAGTTGATCAGCTTCCTTTTCAGATCGTAGTTCGGCGCCGGGGATGAGGCGCTGGTGGCTTGGTCGGCTTCAGATTCGGGAGCCAAGCCCTTCTGTTTGACCATCAGGCCCTGCATGTAGTTGCCAATCTTCATCTTCAATACCCCGTAAGCCCAGGGCTCGAACCCTTTGGTGAAGGTCTCGGTCTTGTACTTTTGCAGCACAGTCAAACATGCCTCCTGGGCAACGTCTTCAGCTTCGCCTTTCCCTATCCTTCGTTTGGCCAGGGTCTTAAATCTTACAAACAGATATTGGAAAAGCTCCCTTTCCGCCTTTTCGTCCCCCTCCCTGGCTTTGATCAAGAGTTTATCCATAGTAGTCAGACTGCTGCTAATAAGGTTGTTTCTCTAAGTATACATCCTCTTGCAGATGGATGTCAAGTAAAAAAACCACCATGCTGAGCGGCCCGGGCCAGCAAATCCCGGCCTCTTCAGATTCTTTGTAAGAATTCGCCTCCTGACCAAACCATAGTTTTGGAAACGCAAGACAACGATTACCGGATTCGGAGAGGTCGAGGGCTTGTCTGGGGAGTGATTGAGGAGGAAACGGAGCAAGTTTTACAAAAGCCAAAAAGAGAGGAGGTGATAGGTAAAAGAGCAGAGCGGAGTTTTCGTTTCCCTACAGACCCCTTAACCATTTAAACCACAAGGAGGCGTTAATGGAAGAAAAAAGTCCCAAAAGGGGGCACAAGACGATAGTTGACCTTTAACCCAAACCCAGGAGGTCTCAAATGGACCTGCACCAATTCATCACAGGGAAATTTAGCGCTGTTAACCCGAAATCCATAACTTTGTTTGAGAAAGGAAGGAAAATCATGAAGGCAAGAATCTTTTTTGCAGCCGTTCTAATTGCGGTCTTCTGCACGGTCTCTCTAAGTTACGCTGATGTGCCGCAAATGATTAACTACCAGGGGTACCTGACCGATGCCACCGGAGCCCCGATCAATGATCCAGTCGATATAACATTTCGCATCTACGATGACTCCACCGCCGGAAACCTACTCTGGGATGAATACCATTCAGCGGTTTCTGTGGAAGAAGGGATTTTCAATGTTCTTTTGGGAAGCGTTGATTCCATTGCTTTTGCGGTGTTCGACGGGGATACACGGTATCTGGAGATGGCAGTTGACGGCCGTGGTCCGATGACCCCCAGAAGGCAAATGGTCAGCGTGCCGTATGCATTCCATTGTCTTTTTGGAGATAAGGACTGGTGTTGGTCGATCGATCCAGACGGCATGCATCCTTGCGACCTCAATGACAACGTCGGCATCGGAACGGCAACCCCCCTGGCACCACTGCATGTTGAGAACCAAGCATTAGCTGCCGATGAAACGGCTGTTCAGGTCGACTTCAACAGCACGGTTGACCTGGCCACAGTGAAAGGCATCGTGGCTGAGTCCGACGTAACGAGTATCAAGGGGGCGCGAATCGGAGTCCAAGGGAAATCGACGGTTGGTTATGCAGGCAACACGGGCAGTGCTGATGGGCGCCTGGGTTATGTGTGGGGGTATGATTACCACGGTGGGATTTTCGGCGCGAGTGGAGTATCCCAACCATCAAGTTTCTACAACTATGACGCAAATGCTACCTCCTATGCTGCCGGAGGCAAGTTCAGGGTAGAACCCCCTGCCGGCTTGACTCTGGATGGAACAGGCACCTATTACGTTGGCGGCGTTCATGCTACATTAGACGGCGAGGTGAACGCAGCAGGGGATAACGCGATAGTGGCTGGGGTAATCGGAGAGGACAACAGCACGGGCAGCGCCAAATCATATGCAGGACACTTCACATCCAATAGGACAGACAGTTATGATAACGCAGCAGTATATGGTCGGTGCTATCCACAAACTGGATGGGGCGTTGGGGGAGATTTTTACGGTGGCTATGTGGGTGTAAAAGGGTCCTCGGATCATATAGGCGTAAACGGGTATGTCGCGAATGGACCGGCTGGTGCTGACTGCTATGGAGGTTTATTCCAGGCCAACGGGCAGTCAGTAACAAGCATCCCCTATGGTGTTTATGGACATGCCAACGGTTCGCCAGGCGGAACCGCTTATGGTGTATACGGTGGTGCCGGTGGCTCAGGATCGAACATCTGGGCGGGATACTTTAATGGCCGCGTCTACGCTCAAGGCGATGTCGGCATCGGGACGGAGACTCCGCAGGCGAATCTGGACATTAATGGGACAACCTACTTCGGCGGTGTTACAACCATAGGGACCGGTCAGCGCATACAATCGGAGTCTGCCGGAGGAGCGAGAATCCTAGGTGAAAAGGGAGGTACGCCGGACAAACCCGCCATTGGTTTCTTCAGCACAAACGGTGTTGACGATGGGGCTGGTGGGCTTGGCATTTACAGACCATTGGCGAACGAAATGGCATTTGCTACCCAGAGTCAGGAACGAATGAGACTCGTCGGCAGCAGGCTCGGCATCGGGACGCCGACTCCGGAGAACAAACTTCATGTAACCGGAGCCATTAATCTTGACCCAATAGCTGAACCTGCCGCTCCGTCCACGGGTTTCGTAATCTATGTTGATTCCAGTGACGGAAAGCTGAAAGCCAAGGCTTCTACTGGAGCCGTGACCATTTTAACTCCTTAGTCGCGCTTTTTACCCAACGAATTGAGCCGCCTGGGATAAACTCAGGCAGTTCCGAAAAACTTTAGACAGGAGGCTTGAGAAAATGAAAAAGACAAAATCAACCGTGTTTGTGATTGCCGTGGTCCTTCTGGTTCTTACGCTGATTGTACTGGAAGGGAATGCGCAGGCTGACTCGCAAAGCAGCGAATTCCGGATGATCTCGGACGTGATCTGTGGAATTGGAGGGGGGGCTCAATCGGACAGTTTCACGCTCAAGGCCTCGGCCGGGGCTCAGGGGTCTCCAGTCGGTTCTCAATCCAGCGAGAACTACACCGCAGGCGGAGGATGGGTCTACACGGCTGCGGAGCAAGGTACACGGGGAGACGTTAACGGCGACGGGATAATCAACGTTGGTGACGTTGTTTACCTGGTCAGCTATCTCTACAAAGGCGGACCTGCGCCCGATCCTTCGTGGGTTGGAGATGCCAACTCTGACGGCATAGTTAACATCGGCGACGTGGTCTATCTGGTGAGCTATCTGTACAGAGGTGGACCACCTCCCTGTTCGCCGGGCGGAGGGCGAGAGATACTGGCTGCAATCTCCAGGCTGGACCGTGCTGCCGGACACGCCCGAATCTCGCTTTCACTTAAGAGTGACCCCGCGAGGGAGAACTTGCGTAGCCTTGCCAAGGCCTCTCCGGGAGACCTCGATGAAGTGATGGAGATTTCGGTGACCGGCAAATTCGACCGGATCGTAGCCGGCGTGGAACTGGAGATAGAGTTTGACCCGGATGAGGTCGAACTGCTTGATCCTCAATTGACTCCTCTAACCAGTAATCTCCAGCTTTTCACCGGAACAAAGGATGGAATCCAGAAGATCGGAATCGTGGATCTGTCCGGTAAAAACCATCTTCCGGCTGGAGAAGGAGCTTTGGTCAATCTGCGAGCAAAGGGGAGCGATCTCAGCAGCATCAAGATTGCGAAGGCGGTGTTTGTGGATCGGGATGCTGTTCCACTTACCCTGGAACTGTCAGGCGAGTTGAATCTCGAGATGGCAAAAGGCGACGCATCCACACCTGAGCGTTTCTCTCTCTCGCAGAACTATCCCAATCCCTTCAACCCGGAGACGGAGATCAGCTACGCCTTGCCGAACGCGTGCCACGTCGAGCTGTTGGTGTACAACCTTCTGGGGCAGAAGGTAAGAACTCTTCTGGATGAGCATCAAGCTGCAGGGCACAAAACCATTCACTGGGATGGCACAGACGAGAAGGGCAGTAAGGTGGCATCAGGAATTTACTTCTATCGGATACAGGCGGGTGAATTCACAAACGCCAGGAAGATGATCCTGATGAAATAGCAGCGAGCACGCCTTTAGTCCCGTTAGAGGGGAGTCCCTCGATCCCAGTGATCGGGGGGCTCCCCGTTTTTTGAACCAGCGCGCACACATGAGTTTCCCGTTCGATTGCGCCTTTGGGTCGACTTGCCCTTCAACCATCTGAATTCTTTTAACGCCACGTTCTGGAACGATTTACGCGGCCGGCGTGAAGATCGTCTGTGACGAGAAAAGCTGGTGGTGACCAATGAGGACAAGTTTTGCCCAAATTATGGGTTGACTAAGAGTAATAGTGTGTTATATTAGAAAAGAGGAAATCCGTGCCGCCGTCCGGGAATCTTCTTTTGGAACTCCCCCGTCGGTGCGGTTTGAGGTGACGCTTTTTCATTCGTATTGTGGGTTGTTTTATTTCTAACCTTCAAGGGAAGTAAGGAGATACTAACGTGTTGAGTCCAAAGAGCACTTTGACAGTCATAGTTACGTCTGTCTGTTTTGTCCTTTGTCTGTCGGCGAACGCTTTTTGCTCCTGGCCTGAATTCTGGATCTCTCCCGGCTGCATTTCAGGCAGCGCGTACGGAAATCAATCTTCACCCTCGATCGCCAGGGGACCGACGAATCTTCTGGTGGTGTGGGAGGATGAGAGAATCAACCCCAACAGCGATATATTCGGAGCCAGGATCACACCCGATGGGGAGATGCTTGACCCCACCGGGATCTCCATCTGCACGGCTTCAGGCTGGCAGACCTGGGTTAGGGCGGCTGCAGGGAGTGAGAATTATCTCGTGGTTTGGCAGGATGACAGAGATGTTGATTATGATATTTACGGCGCCCGGATAGATCTGGAGGGGAATGTACTCGACCCGGACGGATTCCCCATTTACGCGGGAGAGGGTTGGGAAGCTACTCCGGCTGTGGCCTGGGACGGGACAAGTTTTCTGGTGGTGTGGTCTGACGACAGAAACCCGTCTGCCGCCAATATCTATGGCACCAGGATCACCCCGCAAGGAGAGATTCTGGACGGGACTGGCTTCCAGATCTCCGATGAGGATATCAGGACGATTGCCCCTTCCATCACCTTCAACGGATCCAATTATCTGATCGCCTGGGAGCTTTCGTCGGGGTGAGGCACACCGCCTTTGATCCGCGGTGCGCGGGTCACACCTGAAGCTGTGGTTCTTGATCCGGCGGGGATCAATATCGCCATCGATGAGCGGGGACAAAGCGCCCCTTCATGCGCTGCCTCAGGAGACACGTTTTGGGTAGCTTTTCATACCAATACATGTGACAGCACTTATAGCAACGTGTACGTCGCTCGGGTAAACGCCAGCGGCGGGGTCATAGACCCGGATGGGTTTCCCGTCTGTACCGCAGAAGGGGAGCAGCGAAAAGTGAAACTTGCCTCCGGAGACGGCACTCTCCTGGTGATGTGGGAGGAGGATAGGAACTTCGGCAGCACCGGATATGACGTTTATGCTGCCAGGGTTTCTTCTGATGGCACGGTTTTGGATCCTGGCGGAATGGCTATTGCCGAGTTCAGCCACTCGGAACTAAACCCGGACGTGGGCTGGACGGGTGAGACCTTCCTGGGGATATGGCAGGTTGGAGCAACCGGGCAAGAGTGGGATATCTCCGGCGCGCGCATAGATACCCTGGGTGAAATCCTGGACACTACCTCTTTCGTTATCTCCACCGGCTGTGATGCCCAGGTATCCGCAAGCTCCGCCTGGAGCGGCTCCTGCTATGTGGCGATCTGGGAGGAAAACGGCGACATCTACGGGACCAGGGTAGACCAGTCCGGAAACGTCCTGGATTCAGCCGCCCGCCAGATCTGCGCCGCTGGCGAAGATCAGAATCATCCGGCCATCGCCTGGGGTCAAGAGAGCTTCCTCGCTGTCTGGGATGATCTACGAAATCAGAACCTCGACATATACGGCGCCCGTATCGATTCTCTGGGACAGATACTGGATTTTCTGAACCTGTCCATTCGGGTTGATCCCGGCCTCGACCAAAGACGCCCGTCAATCGCTTTTGACGGAGAGAACTATCTGGTGGTGTGGCAAAGCGATCTGGATTCGACCGGGTTAAACTACAGAATCGAAGGTTTGAGAGTCTCCTCCCAGGGTGAAGTCCTAGACCCCGAGCCGCTGCTGATTTCGACCAGCGACTATGGAAGTTATCCGGACGTCGCCTTCGCCGGGGGAAAGTACCTGGTGGTGTGGTTGGATGCCTACTACTACGACATATATGGAGCCTTCGTGGAAACGAATGGAGCCATCGGATCGCAGGTGGGCATTCGTACCGCCAGCGGCCTGCAGCAAAACCCGAAGGTGGCTTCGAACGGCACGGAGTTTCTGGTGGTGTGGGAGGATTTTGGAATGCATTGGCCCAACTCCGACATCGTGGCCACCCGGATCACCTCCAGTGGCGCTGTTCTGGACCCGGGCGGCATCATGGTCGCCACGACCGAAGATCCCGAAGAGCACCCCTCGGTGACATTTGACGGCGGCAACTTTGTGGTGGCCTGGAAGAAGATGCCGGGTGAGGCAGCAGAGCTTTACGTCGCCGGGGTGAGCTCTGCAGGGACGGTGCTCGACCCGGACGGGATTCTTATCTCGGACGTCTCGCTCTATTCAGGCACCTCAATCTCCTCTGGTCCGGCGGAACAGTCGCTTCTGCTTTACTCCAAATATCAAGTCGATCCCTTCAATTCTCTCCGCATATACGGCGCGCTCTTCTGGGGCGAGCCAGAGCCTAACTTGCCCCCTGAACCTTTCTCACTGCTTTTGCCCGCAGACTTAGATACCGTGAGCAGGCCGGTATCCT
>CBDUQU010000012.1:0-34345 GCA_965369445.1 uncultured bacterium
CAACCCCAGGATATGCCCAATTACGAATTTACACAATTAGCTTGACACAATGCTTAAGACCGGTTTCTTTGAGACGATAAGCGCATTGTTAACGAAGGAAATTCTGTTTTTTAAAATAAATCTCAAAAGGAGGGCATCCATGAACGGCGCCATGTTCAACAGTCTGGCTCGTTTCATTGACAGGAACTATCCCCGGGTTTCCTTTTCCCATCTGTGCCGCAAGGCATCTTTGAACAACAACGTGTTCGCCGAATTGACCTGGTACCCGGATAAGGATTTGCCGAACATGATGGAAGCGTTGAGTGATCTGACGGAGACCGACCTTTCTACACTGTGGCGCGAGTTTGGAAGAGAAACTTTCTCCTACTTCGCGGATATATTCGGCGATTACTTAGGGGGAGTCAACAGCTTCAGCGATATGATCACGGCCATAAACAGGATACACGACGACATAAAACGGGATGGTCTGGGAACTCTTCCCCGCCTGGAATTCAGAAAAGCCTCGCCCGACCATTTTGAAATAAGATATTCCTCCGACAGAAAGTTGGATGATTTTTTCCTGGGAGTGTTAGAGGGAGCAAGCAAGCATTTCCAGTCGGAGGTTAAAATCCTCGGAAGGAAGGAGAGGGGGAAACTGGTCGTCACCATCCACGTCAAAGAGCCGGAGATGGCCGCGGTGTAAGCGGAGATTTGTAATCCACAAAAAGCATAAGGGCGAACCCAAAGGGTTCGCCCTTTTTATTTTCGCATGTGGGGAATCTTGAGGTAGGGGTCGCATTCATGCAACCCGCGCCTATGGCGGAATGGTTCGACAGTTCGACCTGGCTCACTGCAAGCAAGCTCACCACAAGTGGGAGGGAATAAAAGGGAGGGTGAAAGCGGTAGGGACCTCGTACGAGCACCTGATAAATGAATAGGGCCAGCTCTCTAACCCCCTGTCTCCCCCTTGTCAGGGGGACAAATTCCTCTCGTCCTCGTGTTAAGGGGGACAAATGTATCTCGTTCCCCTGTTAACAGGGCAAATTCATCTCGCCGCCCTGCTAAAGGGGGCAAATGTGTCTGGTCCCCCTGTTAAGGGGGACAATAGGGGGTTCGTAATCCATTCAATGTATATACCGATTTTAGGAGCACGGTGTTTCTGACCCACCACTACTCAGCCTTTTTCAAACCTCACTGCCCAGTCCCGCCATAGCCTCGGATGGTCGACTATGGTGAATCCCGCCTCTTGCGCCGCAGATTCGGTGGCTTGGCGCTCAGCCGGTGAGGCGTGATGCCTGGGCTCCACCACCAAGAGCGTTCCCCCCGGTTTCAATGCCCCGTATACGTCCCGCATCAGGCCGGCGGGGTCGGCTGCGTGGTGTATAACATAGATAGCAAGCGCAAAATCGACTTCACCGGCGAGATCATGAATCTCAAGATCTTGCTCGGTGCATACCCGCGCCTGGATTCGCCCGGAAAGCTTGGCCCGAGCTGCCCGCTCTTTGAGAGTTGCGATGCTCTCGGCGTCAGTATCGACGGAGACGACCCGGCCGTTCGGTCCCACCAATTTGGCCATCCCGAGACTGTGATCACCGGCCCCACAACCAACGTCAAGAACGGTCATGCCAGGCTTAACATAACCTTTGAGCATTCTCCTGGGAGTCTCTACCAGGTGTCTTAAGGGCTTACGTAGAACAGAGTCAATCCACCTGGTCAGAACCCCACCACTCATGCCCATTCCTCCGACAAGGTCGTTGGTCAGGAGCACGGGGCTCCTGAACTACTATTGATCGTAACGTTTTGCCTATGAGCGGAGCATCGTGCACGCCCGCTGGAAGCACTTGTTATCCTATCATCCACCTTTAGCCAAGGAGACCACAAGGAAGAGGAAATGCACTAGTCCGCCAAAGACCAAGAAATAAAAAATCGTCGGCTGCAGCGAGAATAGTTCAGCCCTCTTTTCGCCCTCTGGCCAATATCTCTGGTACGTGACGTCTGCCTTGGGGTCATTGATAATAGCATTTATTCGCACCATGAACTCTGTTCTAGTTTTCCCCCATCCATGGATGTACTTGTGCAACCTTCGGTCCAACATACAGAACACTGTCATGATGCTAAGGAGAACGGCAGCTATGAAGGCGGAATAGAGTTCCGCAGGGAATTTCATAATAAATGTGAATAAAGCTGCAAATATCACAAGGGCGTAATTCAGATTTCTTTGCCGCAGTTCACTGATATGTGTGATTTTCTGTTCGGCTTGGTGCAATAAAGATGTCAACAGCCCTATCCGTCTTTCGGCGGTCTCTTTCTCAGCGGCTCCTCTCAATACATATTCTTTCATGCGTCGCTCCCAGAGATCTATTGGTCTCGTAAGTCACGTGGCCTGCGCACCTGACAAATGGATAGTGAAGGGAGCACGGGGCTGCTGAGCTACCACTAGGATGTCGGTTCAACCGGGGGCCCCCCTTCGGTTGATACCTGTCCATCCTCTTGTGGGTCTACGATCAGCTCCCATTTCTCATCCGCAACTCGAAGCCATCCTCCAGGACTTTGGAGCAAATGCAGAATCGTTAGCTTCGGAATGCTCTGCTTGAGCGTGACGCAAAGGAGGCGGAGTAGGTCCAAGGTCCGCAAAATGAGGACGTTGTTCTTCTTGGCGTGAACAGTCTGTTCAATCGGCACATCCTTGTCCTTTTCATCTAGGCTTCGAGCGTTCTTGATATGCGTGTTGACAATCAACACAGCAGGGAAGCTGGCTGGCAGACCGGCTCGGTCACGATGGCTATCAGCTTGGTTGACGTGTTCCCTCTTGATGCCTCGGTTCACTCCCTTGATCTCACAGAAGACGAGTGGCGAGTCGTCTTCGTCCACAATTTTCAAATCTTCTTTGTACTCATCTATTGAATTAATTTTGAGGCCGAAACCCTTATGAAGAATATCGCTGACAGTATCCACGAGTTGGTCATCACCCTGAACCAGGGCCTTCTTGTAGTTTCTGTATACATCTATTTCCGCGTTGATCTCCTCGATTCTCGCTATTGCGTTAGCCTTCTCTTCGCGCAGAGAGGGTTCATTTGGAAAAAGCAGTTTGTCTGCCCAATCGGGTACTTCGAATACGAGTTTCCTTCTGGTGGCCACCAGCGCGTCTGCCAGTAGTGTGAAGAATTCGTTGATCCGTTCTTCGGTCTTTTCGGGCAGTAAGGCAGGGACAAAGAATCGTTCATCCCACATTATCATTCCCGCGAGTTTGGAGCCCAACATTGCGATAGGTTTGATCTCAATGTTCTCATTCAGATTCCAGAACGTAGCACGACAGGCTCCGTAGATCTCGAGAAATCTGTTGAACTCATTACGTACACATCTCATTCCGGTGGTCCGAGTTGAGAGGTCAGTGCGATAGAATGACGAAAGATTGAGGAATATCTTCGCCAAGTCCGTGTTACTCCATTTTCCCCCATCCCCATCCACGAAACGACGGCATAAGACAAAGCAGATGTATCCGCCTTTCTTGAGGAGCAACTTTGTCTCATTCAGTCGCCTGTCAAGTTCATCCTTGGAGTACGTGAGGGTGTCGAACCCCCTTCCCGCCCAGTCGGTTCCGCCCTGGATGTTCTCAAAACACCCTTGGAAAAGAATCACCCCGTCAAATTCGTTGAATCTTCTCTCTGTGTTGAAAGGCAGGAAATCCAGCCGGAAGTTACGATGCTTAGGGCCATGCTGTGGAGCCTTCAGTCCAACATCTTCGGGGGCATAGACCAAGATGTGTTCGACCTTATCCTTTTGCATAGCGCGCTCAGGTTGTTGGTCTGGGTCAGACACGGATTCCTGCTTCTGAGGTGGCTGTGGAGCCTTTCGGTTTGCAGCTTTCTTCTTTCGAAATACTCCCACAAGATCACCGATGCTCATTTGTTGTTCTGTCAGGTGTTGCCCGCCTTAGCTTCGTACAAAGACACGCACCCGTCTCCCACGTAAGCTGCCTCTTGCCAGATAGTCAATAAGTATTATATACAATTATGCAACTTTGTCAACTTCTTTCTAAATCGCTTTCCCGGTCGGTAATGTCTAGTTCGGTAGGGGGTGTCCGTGCCGGGGCGTGCTTCTTAGCCCCCAATGACCACAGTCCAGGGGCGCACTTCCCATTCGGTAATCAGCCCATTTTTGACGTATGGGTCATTCTTGGCAAATTCCTCGGCAACAGATGCATCCTCTCCCTTGAACACCAGCACCGCACTGTCCACTGGTTCGGCCAGCGCTCCGGCCATCACCAAATCACCCCGTAGGTGTGCTGTGTTTGCGTATGTTAGGTGCTCCTCACGAAAAGGCGCCCGCTTCTCCACATAGTTGTCGACTGTCTTGTAGAACAGAATGTAATACATGTGCTTGCCTCCTTCCTAACGGCTTCCCTCCCTTGATGGTTCGACCATTCGACAGGCTCATGGTGCTGAGCGAAGTCGAAGCACAAGCTCACCACAAGTGGGAGGGAATAAAAGGGAGGGTGAAATCACGCACAGGAGTTCGATGGCAAGACATCAACGGCCCGCGGCTCCCGAACCTACCACTTTGGATTCAATTCTTGTCACCCCGCGGCCTTATTTTTTCCCTTTGCCGAAAACGATTCCAAAAGACAGAGAGAACTCGGGAGTGCTGTAGTTCTTCTCCGACCCGATACGAGTTTCGAAATCGGTGACGAAATGATAACCGCCCGCAAAACCGAGCTTGAACCATTTGAAGAGTGAAAGGTCTACGCCTATGGCTAGACGCGAGCCCAAGGCTGTCTCCGAGCGAGCTTCCACAACGGTGAACGGCCCTGTGCGGACTTCCGAGGAAGATCCAAGGTAAGGTCCGGCAGAGACAGACGCATAGGGTCTCACGACGTCGCTGTCGATGAGTCCGGAGGGCTGGTATTTCACTCCGAACAACACGGGGACAACTGTGGCTGATTCCACATAAGTGCCCGAACCGCTCGTGGAGACGGTAGCATCTACGTCTGAGACTCCTGCACTGAGAGTGATGCCCCAATCGTCTTCAACCCAGTAGGTGTAACCAATAGATCCGATAAAACCATTCGCCTCGCTCTTCGTTGTCACGTTACCCGCCGATACTTCGGTGGTGGAAGTGATCCCACTCAGAAGTCCCGCGGTGACCTCAATGCAATGTTTGCCTCGCAGTGAGTTCGAAACAGATCGATCTGCAGATTCCGTCTCTTCCTGAGTAAGCAAGGTCTGCCCCATGACAGAGATGGGAAAAGCCATCAGTGAGATCACTACTACAGCTTTGAAAAGAGACATTATGCATCCTCCTTTCTGAGATTAGTGTGGCAGATTATTGTCTGCCCTAATATTCTTGTACGGTTTCTATGTCTGTGGGTTTCACGGAGCGCGACAGGGGACGCCGGGCATTCCGCCAGGTCAGGGAGCTTGCGCTGACGAAGGAGACCACCCTCTCCCCCGCCTCCGGCGGAATGGTTCGACAGTTCGACCTGGCTCACTGCAAGCAAGCTCACCACAAGTGGGAGGGAATAAAAGGGAGGGTGAAATCGATAGATGGCACAGAGCTTCTAACCTACTGCTCACTCAACAATTTCCCACGAGAACGATCCAATTGGCTGGCTCTCGACTTCTATAGTGTCGCCGACATCGAGCGGGCCGACTCCCGAGGGAGTGCCCGTATATATCAGATCTCCAGGACGGAGCAGCCATATCTTGCTCAATTCCACCAGCAGCCTCTCGATGCTGAATATCATCTTACCGGTGTTTCCTCGCTGTCTCTCGATTCCGTTGACCTTGCATCCAAACGAGATATTCTTCAAATCAAGCGACCGATCATAACGGATGAAATCACCTATTGGAGCGCTTTGTTCAAAAGCCTTGGCGATTTCCCACGGTAGCCCCTTTTTCTTCAATTCGCCTTGCACGTCCCGCAAGGTCAAATCCAGGCCGACGGTGATCGCGTCGATGAAGGAAGGTGCTTCTTCTTCAGTGCTCACTCTGCCCTCCCAGCCAACTTTCACCACTATCTCCACCTCGTGGTGAAGCTCGCTTCCATGCTTGGGAAAATGGATTTCCTCACCCGGTCCGACTAAGCATGATGCTGGTTTGATGAAAACGACCGGCGTGGAGGGCATAGCGCTTGACAGTTCACGAACGTGTTCAACATAATTCCGGCCTATACAAAAAACACGTGCGATGTTTAGATTGCTTCTTGCCATCTTTTCATTCTCCATAAGGAATAGTCGCAGTCTTTTTCGTCAAACAGTCCTGTGGTTCGACTGTGTTTATCCTGAACGAAGTTGAAGGGCTCACCACCCTGTCTTCGACTCCGAGGTCGCTCAGACTCGAGGAGAGCTTGTCGAATGGTCGAATCCATCGAGGTATGAACCGGGTGGTTCATACCAAAAGAGAGGGGACTGGGTCTTCCCTCCCTTGCCCGTCTGCCTATGGCGGAATGGGAGGGAATCAAAGGGAGGGTGAAATGAATCATCATTCTACGTTGGCCTCCTGTTCCACCGGATCCCTAAGGTTGCATCAACCTCGTAGGTCAACTCTCTTGAGCACCTGACAAGTGAATAGTCTCAGGAGCACGGGGCTCCTGACCTGCTGCCGCATGTAAGAAGACTCTTATGACATAGGCATTCCTACAGGACAGAATTACTCGCCATGCGATCTGCAAAAAGATATAATAGTTTAAGCGAAATTAAAATCAAAAATAAAAACGAAACCACGTCTCAACTTTCTTTTGAAACTGTTTGCTTCCGTACTCTGAATTATCATCTCCGAAAAAGATGCTTGGCCACAGAAGGATTTCTGAATTGGTAAAAGGCTTATAACCTAATTGCGTAGACAAAAGAAAACTACCATCATCAACATTGTAAATTGTGAAAACCGCAACGGAAGAATACAACCATTCAAAAGGTTCCGGCAAACTGGCTTTGAAATAAATATAATCCTGCATTATATTTTTTGAACGGAAATTGGTGGTCATAACCGACTTGGTCAAACTAATCAATTCAGCATCTGCACTGTTTAAACTGTTTATCAGATACTCCTGATAATCTTTGTATTCCGAAGAAGTCAATCCGCGATTGTTGTGATAATACTCGGCAATAAATGTCATGTTAAGATTGTTAAGATAGCGCATTCCAAGTAAATAAGAGAATCCGTCTGTTTTGTTCATTTGAACCATATTATTTTGAATAAAATTAAACTCTTCATCCTTAGCGTAACTGACTTCTCCATGCAATTCGATATTTTCCTGCAGATTGGTTGAAAAATCCATGCCGTAGCGCTGCGGTTGGTTTTTCCCTGTGAATACCATAAAATCCAGATCAATATTTCGCAAAAGTAAATAAAGTTTAATAGCCAAAGACGTGTTATCGAGTTTGGCGTATTTATCCAGAATGTCGCCTTCCTGCGGAAGTACAATTGTAGATAAAGACAGGTTTTGAATCCAGCCGGAAGAAAAACTACGATTGTAGTTAATAAAAAGCGAGTTCTTGCCGGCCAGTGCGAGATCAGGGTTCTCCGGGTCTTTCTCGGCATTCACATAACCGACCGGATTAAATGCGTAGCCTTTGCCCCAGTTATAACGGCGCTTGCCAATTCCCCCTGTCAACCTTGGTGAAAGATTTAAACTGCCAAACAATTCAAAAAATGACAGGTCAATCGGTTCTTCTTTTATGTATTGTGCGAAAGTTCGCAAAGTGAAACCAACTTGTTTGTAGCGGTAATCACCATTAAAATAGAAATCAAGACGGTACTGGGAAAGGTACTCATCCGGTTTTTCCTGTCCGAAAAACTGCAATCCATAAAAGGGGGAAGATTCATTTGTTTGCAAAATACCCCATTTTGCATCCAGGTTGCCGTTAAACTCTATCTTTGCCGTTTCTTCTTCTTCGGGAACTTCAAAATCATAATCCTGAGCGCTGGCTGAGTATCTTAAAAGCAACAGCGCGGATGTAATTACCAGGTATAAAAATATTTGTTTATGTAAAATCATCGTAACTCGCTTAATCTTGAAAGATAATCCAATGTGAAAACTTCATCGGGGAATTTTCTATTTTTTATTTTCGAATAAATCATCACTGATTTGAAACCCTTATACAACGGACTTGTCGTTTCAATCACAGCCGGACGAACAATTCCCTTACCAAAATCTTTTACCTGTTTAAAATTCAGAGTTTTGATTAATTTCCCTGATGCAGCGTAACATTCCACCTTCTCGACGATGTTGTTCTTTTTAATCACCCACATTTTCAGGCGGTCATAGGACACGGTCCTTGTTTTTGCCTTTAAATCAAGAATCAAATTTTCACCGCTTTCTTCAAGATTTGTCGCATCGTATTCGGCGGAATAATCAAGCCGCATGATATCGGCATTACTAAACACGCCACCGACTACGGACTGCATGCTGGTAATGCGAATTGGTTTTCCCACATTGGGAATATACAACCACATATTATCGCCCAATCGCAAAGTGGCTCGTCCTTTATCACTCGCCGGTGACAGATAGAGCATGGCAACTTTGTCCCGATCTTTTTTCACCGTATAAAAAATAAATTCCTTTTTCTTTCCGTCCGGTTCTTCGTTGATCAGTTTACGGTAAAATTCAACCGAACCGGGAGTTAAAATTTCATCCACTTTTTTTAAAATAGCGTTGCCCCTGGTGCTTATTTGGACAGGTTCCTGTGCCGGAAGCACTTGGAATAAAAAGACAGTTGTTAGAACAGATAATAATAAGCGCATGCTCATTCCTTTCTATATTTGACTTTTCTCTTTCTTTCCTTTGAAAGAATTACACATGTCTCAATGCATCAACCGGTTCCATTTTTGACGCTTTATACGCCGGTTGAAAACTGGATAAAATCGAAATAATGATAACTATAATTGATACTGTAATTAATTCTCCAATGGAAACAGATGTCTCTAACAAAATACCTTGCATCCTTCCGAAAGAAAAATGAAACTCTGCCAGATTGATTAAAAACAAACTCAGTACACTGATTATACCGCCGACTATGGCGCTGACAAAACCGAGAAGAAAGCCTTCAGTCACAAACAACCACAATATTTTTGAAGGCAATGTGCCAATGGCTGAGATTGTGCCGATTTCACTCACACGTTCAAAAACCGACATCATCATCACGTTCAAAATACTGATTAATACAATTGAGATCAGCACAATTTTTACTATGTAAATCAGCAAATCCACAACGGTGGCAATTGTAGAAAATGGTGAAAGTTGCGCCCAGGTATGTAATTCAAACACTGGCTTTTCGTCTTCACCTTTTATGGACTGCAAGCTTTGATTTAACATCTTATTTACGCGTTTCAAATCATCGCCATCTTTCAGCCGAATGGCGATTTCATTAATTTCGTTGCCGTCTATTCGCAGCAAATCCTTAGCATCATTCAGATGCATGTATCCGTCACGGCCGGAAGGACCTGTTAATCCGCTCATTATTCCGGCGATGCTAAATGACATACCGTTGACCGAACCATCCTGATTGGTAGTTACTAAAACGACTTCCTGTCCGGTTTTAAGTTTTAATCCGTTTGCCAGGTTTTCCGGTATAATCAATTCTCCCCGCTTCACAAAAGAATCCGGCTTTTTTGAAAAATCAACAATACGATCAACCAGGGCCGGGCTGGCCTTATTTTCCATTTCCGGAATAACGGCAGTCAACCTGATATTGGTAGTTTGCTCATAGTTACTCAGCATTGCCCCGAATTTTATTCTGAAAGTATAAGCTTCTATAACATTTGTCTTTTCATCTAAAAGAGCTTTTAGATTGTTTATTTCTTCATCTTTCAGATTCAAATGCAGCGGCAGGTTATCGATTGAACTGACGTATCCTTTTTTATGAATTTGTAAATGCCCCAACATCGAATCGGTGATTGTGCCGATCATCATTCCTTTGAAAGATTTTGAAATACCGGAAAAAACTACAACCATTACCACGCCGAGAATGATAAGCAAGGAAGTCAGCAGAGTACGTCTTTTATAGCGTAGCAGATTACGCAGCGCGATTTTAAATATATTTTTCATCTTAGCTTTTATCCTTCGTCTCGTTATCTGGATTGGTCACCAGTTCCTTGTTTACTAACCTGCCGTCTTCCAGGGTATAAATTATTTCGGCTTCTTTTACTATTTTTGGATCGTGGGTGGAAAAGATAAAAGTCGTTTTTAATTCCCGCTGCATTTGGCGCATCAACTCAATTACCTTGAATGCTGATTTGTGATCCAAATTTGCCGTCGGTTCGTCGGCGAGAACTAATTTCGGGTCTGTTACCAGTGCTCGTGCAACAGCAACCCGTTGTTTCTGCCCGCCTGATATCTGTGATGGGTACTTATCTTTCTGATCTGTCATGCTTACAGCTTCTAAATACTTCAAAACCCGTTCGCGACGTTCTTTTTCGGCTACGCTTTGCACCATGATCAAGGGATATTCAACATTTTCATATACTGTCAGCACAGGCAAAAGGTTAAAGTTCTGAAAAATAAATCCAATATTCGTGCCGCGGAAAACAGCAGCATCTTTGCGGTTGAATTCGTTCACCCGAACACCATTTACTTTTATTTCACCTGTACTGGGTTTATCCAAACAACCGATTAAATTGAGTAGAGTTGTTTTACCGCTGCCGGAAGGTCCGACAAAAGAAACAAAGGTCTGTTGTTCAATGTCGAGATTTATATCCGTAAGCGCTTGTATGGAAATTTCTCCCATTTCATATACTCTCGACACTTCGTTTAATTGAATTAATGCCATATTCATCCTCCGTATGTAATGTAGTTAAAGCATAATTGTTAACTCGGTTTGTACTACTTGCCATTTCCATATTTCAACTATCTTTTATGTTGATGTGAGAAATGGTTTATTGATACGCATAATTATAAAGGTTTTTAATTGAAAATCAAATAAATGGAGAATATCTGATGCAACGATTATTTCAAAACTAAATAAACATGGAGTTCCAGCTCGGTTTTCATTCGCCCAAACATATCCATGCTTGGAATTTCTGTCAAACGGAATTTGCAAGCTGGTGTGTAATGATTCTGATACGGTTCCGTATAAGAAGCTTTGCATAGCCGAATCCGGCGTATAAGACACCTCGGAAAGCACCGTAGAAATCAGTAACTCCAATAGATCCAATGGCTCCTACTCATATACGCACTCTATCTGGTGTTTTATACAGGCTGCATAAACTCCCTCCCGACGACGCCCTCTACAGACAATTTGCGGGAAACCATCCCGAAGGGCTTGTCCTGCCTCGCACTGCCCAGACGGGCACCCGTATGGGTGAGTGCACTTCCTTCGACATCCCGCCTTTGGCGGGAGACGAAGTGCGGCACGAAGTGAAGCCTCGCGCTGAAGGATGATTAACGATCTTTCTCGTCAAGCAGTCCTTTGGTTCAACTTTGTTTATTCTGAACGAAGTTGAAGGGCTCACCACCCTGTCTTCGACTCCGAGGTCGTTCAGACTCGAGGAGAGCTTGCCTAAGGGGGGCATATCCTACCTACTACTAAATACAGTCATTTTTTTGAAAAAACGACATATTCAACAAGCAGGAGAAATAACGGGAATGCAATACTCAATAGGATTTGAGTATCCAGACCAATAACGCTTTCTCCTTTGATTAGATTCAACGACCTGAACAGCAGGAATATTATTGTTCCTAATGATAGACTTTGAAGTATCCCAAAAATCCAAAATGTTTTGGTGCTCATCACCAACCTCCTTGTGCTTAGTGATTAATTATTCACGCCTAACGTGATGCATCACCACCGCGCCCCACACGGCTCCATGAGCATTCCATGGATAGGCTTTCTCATAGTGCCCCGTGTATCCATCAACGTTATCCGTCTCTATGGGGTTTCGCGAAACTCGCCTGTCCCTCGGTCCCGGCCTGGCATCATGTCAGGAGCGCTGGGCTCCTGACTTACTGCCTTGGCTCTGTGAAACCCCGAGTCAAAAGCCAGTACGTGAGAAACAGGAGACCTGGGACGGCTATAATCGCGAGGGGCAGAATTAGCTCGAAACTGCCAGATGTAATTCGCATCGTCACATGCCATGCAATCTGGCAGCCGACTGCGATGATTCCCCCCAGTCCTTCCCACTTCCAGGCGACAATCAAACCCGCGCAGATCAAGAAGAAGAATGTCAGTGCAACCCATTCACCAGGCGCAGCCTGCCTCAGCCCCTCTCCGATAGCACTGAGCAGCACAAACGCCACAACCATGCTTCCCCAGATCCTTGCGATCCATCGGATAGGAGTAGCCATCCGATTTTTGTTCCTTGAATCACTCATTTGACCTCACCTCCTCTTGGTCTTCTAGAATGATGTCAGGAGCTCGGACGAGCCCGTCTGGGCACGAGGTTCCTCAGCTACTACTCTCCACACCTACAGTTCAAAAGTCACGTTGTGTAACGCGTGGTAATAGTTCCCCCACTGGGCCGTGAAGCGGAGGACCGAGTAATCGGGGTCAGTGACGCCTAAAGGATAATACTTCTCATACCCCTCTGCCCACAAGCGTTGTTTGGATTCTGTGTCTTGAAGCACCTCCACGGTCCCAACCAGCATCAACCCCTTCCATTGGTCGAAGTCTACGAAGTAAACGCAGGCTTTCGGGCCGCGGAGGAGTTGGGTTACTCTTCTTGATGAGGTATTGGTGCTGAACCATATTCTTGTCAGACCCTCGTTCTCCGCCTTGATCATAGCTTTGATGTTGGGATATCCGTCGTCTCCGTTCGTCCCCAACAAAGCGATCTTGGCGCTATTGACCAGTGCTAAGCCTTCTGCAATAGCTTCTTCTTTCTGCACGAGGTTACACTCCTTATCTCTGATAAGCCCCCTGGGCCAGGTGCCCTGCGAACCTGACAAATGAACGGTGCCGGGAGCTCGGACGAGCCCCCTACAGGTCCGTAGGACGTCTGGGCACGGGGTTGTTGACCTACTACTTGCGGTCGCTTTGATACGCTGGTTATGGGCTAACTTATAATATTTTAAATAATGGCTTCTATTTTAAATCGCTTAAAGACTTTTCTGCTTGTTTTAACCATTTTTCTAAATCTTGAGGTTTAGGCTCTGGGCAATTCTTAAAAATTTCGATAGCTTCTTTCCTATACATTTTTGCTTCTGAAATTAAACCTAATGCCTCGGCAAATTCGCCCATAAAACTTCTTGCTTTTCCTTTATTCATGAGCATCGGAGGATACTTAGGCACATTTCGATCATAATCCAACATATTGTAGGCTATTTCCATATTCTTGAGAGCTAATCTTGTCAATCCATCTCCGCCTAAATGCTTTTGTGCAATAGCTAAATTCATGAATTGAGTATAATGATTTAAGTCTACTTCGGTAGCGTAAGTCGAATAAAACATAGACCGCGCGAGTCTTTCAGCATCATCAAAACCCCAAGTATTTGAATCTACTTGGAAATCCCTTAATGACAAATAAAGGTAGCCCAAATACATTGCTGCAATCCAATTATTTGGGTCTAATTTTAAGGCTTCATGATAAACATCAAGAGCTTCAAGAAAACGTTTCTGCTTCAATAAACTATAAGCTAAATTTAACTTTTTTTGAGACTGCTCTACAGTTTGTATTTGTAAATTCTGTCCATCAGGTGCATTTACATTGGTAAGTCTTACTTCTTGTGTACTTCTGATATTCAGATTCAATACTGTTTCTCGAAGTTTTTCAATATTCGAACTTAAGTTTTTTAATTCAACTCCGAATATTTTCCCGATATTTAAGCTTTTTAAAAATGGTAATAGTATTATTCCAATGAGGAGCAAGAATAAAATGAAATTTAGGTTAGATTCCAATGGTTTTAAATCACATGTTAAAGTTAGGAGAACTAATACTATGGCAAGTATCCAACAAACGTAAAAAAGTGTGCTTCCGATTTGAAGTTGTGAATTAGAATTTTTCGTTTCCATGATCAGTCTAATTTATCATACAAATGTTTAGATTTATTATTAAGCGCATAACTATTGATTATATGGTTTCCGTATAACAACCTTTGTCTGCCTTGGTGCCAGCCAAAGACACCTAACCATGTCACGCGTAAGCTGCGTCTTGCCAGATAGTCAATAGACATTATAATCATTCATGCAACTTTGTCAACCATTTCTTAGGTTGCTCTCCCGACTGCCCCCGCTATCACAGCTAACTCAAGTTCATTTCCCAATACAGAACTCTGAGAATATCTTGTTCAATATGTCGTCGGTTACGGTTTTCCCCACCACCTCACCGATGGCATCCAGGGAGGCCTTAACGTCCAGCGCCACGAACTCCGGGCTCATTTTCTTCTCAAGACTCTTCCTTGCTAGCCCCAAGCCCCTCTTCGCCCTGTTCAACGCGTCTTTGTGTCTCAAGCTGGAAAGAATCACCCCTTCAGTCCGGTCTTTTTTGAGACTCCGGGAGCTTGACACGATCATCTCCTTGAGCTTGTCCAAGCCGTCCCCCTTCAAAGCTGACACCTTGACGATGTCTGGACTCTCTCTGAGTTTTTGTTCGTTTTTTCTGGTCAAATCCGGGGAAGCTATGTCAATCTTGTTGAGGACGAGAAGATATCTGCTCCGTTCCACCTGCTTTTTCAGGTCCAGATCCTCTTGATCGATTTCCGATGAAGTATCGACCACCAGGAGAAGCAGGTCTGCTTCGCTCATCTCGATCTTTGTCCGCTTGATTCCCTCCAGCTCGATGGTATCTTTGGAGATACGGTATCCGGCCGTATCTACCAACCTCACCGGAATTCCCTTGAAATTGGCGAACTCCGAGATGACGTCCCGCGTGGTGCCGGGGATGGGGGTCACGATCGCCCGGTCCTCTTTCAGAAGAGCATTGAGCAGGCTGGATTTGCCCACATTTGGTTTTCCCACGATGACCACGTTCAGCCCTTCTTTCAGAATCTTCCCTTCATCATAGGTAGCAAGCAACGCGTCCAGGCCCTTTTCAATGGACTCGATCTCTTTGATGACCTTGTCCCTGTCCAGAGGTTCAACTTCTTCCTCCGAGAAGTCTATCTCCACCTCCAGACTGGCCAGAAGGTCGATTAGTTTATCCCGATATGAATTGATTCTCTCCGACAGATCGCCTTTCAGGTGCTTGAGGGCGAGCTTGAGTCCCAGATCGGTCTTGGCCCTTATGATCTCCGCCACCGCCTCTGCCTGAGAGAGATCGATTCTGCCGTTGATGAAGGCCCTAAGCGTGAATTCTCCCGGCTCTGCGGCACGTGCCCCGCATTTCAAGGCCTGTTCCAGCACTCTCGTAAGCACCAGTTGCCCACCGTGACAACTAATCTCGACTAAGTCTTCGGCCGTGTAGCTCTTGGGAGCAAGGAAGAGGGTGAGAAGGACCTCGTCGATCACCTCTCCCGTTTCAGAATCTACTATTTCGCCGTAGTTGACCCGGTGAGAAGGGAGCTGGCTGACCGGCTTCTCGCCTTTGAAGATTTTCCCAGCGATCTTGATCGCATCCTTGCCGGAGATGCGAACAATGCCTATGCCTCCTTCACCCAGAGGGGTGGAGATAGCGGCAATGGTATCCTCAAGCACCGAAACGCTGGCTTTCTCTCGGTTTTGCATGAAGGAAATATACGGGTTTGAATCGGTATTGTAAAGGGGAGGTAAATTAAAACCGAGCAGGGACGTGAAGAATTCCGGTCCCAATGAACTAAGGGGTCTCTTGTAGCTGTCGCATCTGTGCGATCTCGCCGGATAAACCTCTCCCCCTTTGGTCCCCCTCTCCACTTTGTGGAGAGGGGGATATAGGGGGTGAGGTTAAAAGAGTCTGCCCATCATCCAGATCAAAATGATCATAGCTCGTAGGGCGGGCATCCTGCCCGCCGCACAGCGGAAACGCTCCCCTTGTGTTCCTCCCCCTTCTCCGCCAAATCGAGAGGGGTATACAGTGCGTGAGATCAAAAAAGTCTCTCCATTACCCAGATCAGAATCACTATCGATATCAGCGCATCAATCACTACCATAATGGAATATCTCACGTCCCGCCAGGTAACATCAGAGGAGAGTGGTGATTTAGTCAAAAGAAATCTGAATCTTTGGCCCTTCCGCGAAACTGCCACCTTCTGCCACCCCTTCAGGATCAGCCTGAGGATCAAAATGAACAGAAGGACCTGTATTGCTATCTTTAGTCCGCCGAAATCCTGCAACATAATGAAGTATTCCCTTTAGAATGAGAGTGGAGACCTGAAGGTCTCCGCTACATGTAGGAAACCAAGATAAGAGAACCAGAACCTAACTTCAGTTAGGTTCTGGTTCGGAATTCCCAGCATATGCGTACTATCGCAGACCCCTAGCCGTCCTTTTCGCCCGGCTTTTGATCTGCGTTATTGTTTACCTCTCCTGTGACCACCCGCGCCACGTCCACTAACTTATCTCCGGCATCCAGGTTTATCAGTTTCACTCCCTGGGTGGCTCGTCCGATGGCCTTTATCTGATTTACCGGCTGACGAATGATGATCCCTTTCTGTGTTATCAGCATCAACTCGTCGTCGGTGAGCACCTCTTTTATATCCACCACCTTACCATTTCTCTGGGTGGTCCTTATGTTGATGATCCCCTTGCCGCCGCGATTGGTTACCCGGTAGTCCGCGATATTGGTCCTCTTCCCAAAGCCATTCTCCGTCACCGACAGCAGCGTGGCGTCTCTTTTGACCACCACCATCCCGATCACCCTGTCCTTCTTTGCTAAGGTGACACCCTTCACTCCATAGGCGGCTCGTCCCATGTTCCGAACCTTATCCTCCGGAAATCTTATGGCCTGTCCTTCTCTGGTAGCCAGGACGATGTCACAGGTTCCGTCGGTGATCTTGGCCTCGATCAGATTATCATCCTTTGGGACATTCATGGCGTTAATTCCACCCCTGCGGGGATTGCTGAAGGCGGAGAGCAAAGTCTTTTTGATTCTCCCGTTCTGAGAAGCCATCACCACAAAATGCTTGTCGTCGAATTCTTTCACCGGCACAAAGGCAGCGATGCTTTCCTCCTCGCCCAAGTCCAGCATGTTGACGATATTCTTACCCTTGGCTAATCTGCCACCCACCGGGATCTCGTGCACCTTGATCCAGTGACACCTTCCCTTGGGCGTGAAGAAGAGAATGTAGTTGTGGGTGGAGGCGATGAACAGATGCTCGACGAAGTCCTGTTCCTTGGTTTCAATCCCGATGACTCCTCTTCCGCCCCGGCCCTGTCTTCTGTACGAGGTGACGCTGAGCCGCTTTATGTATCCGGAGTGAGTGATGGTGATGACCATGTCCTCTTCGGCGATCAGGTCCTCGATGGTAAATTCCCCTTCCTCCTCCTCACTGATCTCAGTTCTGCGCTCATCCCCGTACTTCTTCTTAAGCTCGGCAAGCTCCTCTTTGATTATGTTCATTCTCTTGGTCTTGCTGGCCAGAATCCCTTTCAGCTTCTCGATCAGCTTGATCAACTCCAGGTACTCCTGCTCGATCTTATCCCTCTCCAAGCCGGTCAGCCTCTGGAGTCGCATGTCCAGGATGGCCTGCGCCTGAATCTCGGAGAGCTTGAACTTTGTCATCAGGCCTTGCTTGGCTTCCTCCGGAGTTTTGGATGCCCGGATCAGCTTTATCACTGCATCTATGTGATCCAGAGCGATCTTCAGGCCTTCTAAGATGTGCGCCCGATGTTCTGTCTTGTCCAGTTCGAACTGGGTTCTGCGGGTGATGACCTCATGCCGATGCTCAAGGAAAAGCGAAAGCATCTCTCTTAGGGTGAGAACCCTGGGCTGTCCATCCACCAGGGCCAGCATGATGACTCCGAAGGTGGTTTGCATCTGGGTATGTTTGAAGAGGCGGTTCAGCACCACATCCGCCTGGGCATCCCGTTTAAGCTCCACCACGATTCTCATTCCATCCCGGTCCGATTCGTCTCTCAAATCCGAGATCCCGTCAATAAGCTTATCCCGCACCAATTGGGCGATTCTCTCCAGAAGGTTGGACTTGTTGATCTGGTAAGGTATCTCGCTAATTATTATGCTCTCCTTGCCGCTCTTCTGCTTCTCCACGTTCGCTCGGGCCTTCAGCACGATCCTTCCCCGGCCGGTTCTGTACGCTTCGAATATGCCCCGTTTGCCCTGGATAATCCCTCCGGTGGGAAAGTCCGGACCGGGTACATAATCTAAGAACTTCTCCTCCTCCAACTCCGGATCGTCAATCAGAGCAGCGAGGGCATCCACCACCTCCCTTAAGTTATGAGGGGGAATGTTGGTGGCCATGCCCACGGCGATACCGGAGGCGCCGTTACAGACGAGATTGGGAAACTTGCTGGGAAGCACCACCGGCTCCTGCCTGGTCTCATCGTAGTTGGGCACATAACCGACCGTCTCCTTGTCCATATCCTGCAGTATCTCCATGGCCAGTGGGGCAAGCCTGGCCTCGGTGTATCTCATAGCTGCCGGGGCGTCGCCGTCAATTGAGCCGAAATTGCCCTGCCCATCGACTAAAACGTATCTCATATTGAAATCCTGCGCCATTCGCACCAGGGTGGGATAGACCACCTGCTCCCCGTGGGGATGGTAATTCCCGGAGGTGTCGCCGGCGATCTTGGCGCACTTACGGTGCGGCCTTCCCGGAGCCAAGTTCAGATCGTTCATGGCCGTTAGAATCCGGCGGTTGGAGGGCTTAAGCCCGTCCCTCACGTCCGGCAATGCCCGCGCGGTGATCACCGACATGGAGTAGTCGATGTAGGAGGATTTCATCTCCTCTTCGATGTATACCGGAATAACTTTTTGTCTTTCCATTGCCATAGTGTTAAACCTCACTCATAAAGAGAATTTGTCACACTGAGCGAAGCGAAGTGTCTCATTTTCAGATTCTTCGCCCTTCGGGCTCAGAATGACATCTGAAACCTCTTCCCCTCTGTCCTCTCTCCACATTTGTGGAAAGAGGGACTCAAGGGGGTGACGGAGACCCGTCTGGGAGGTAAATATAGCCTTTTTCTGACTTCTACGCAAGACCTGAAACGATCAAAAAGGAGTCTTGCGGCGGGATGAATTCCCGCCAGTATGCCCTATTGGTAGCCGCGGGCTCCAGTCCGTGTATCCTCACGCACCCTGAAGGGTACGGCTACCATCCCCTCCAAACAGATTCTTGACGGGATCTACGAACATTTAAAACAATCCCAACTGCTCGGTGGGCGCTTTCTCCTTTTCTGCGAATATCTCGATTTTCCCGAACACCCCGTCATGGCCGGGAATGATGTGCAAGTCCTCCTCCCTAACCCTCTTGATTCCTTCAAGGACCTTGGGGGGCGTGGACTTCTCCAACTCCTCCGGAGGAAGATCGAGTAGTATTCTGAACTCGGAACCGAAAAAGGAAACCAGCCTGAGGTACTCCCTCTCCACCCCCTTGGTCTCCGGTCCCTGATCTAACGCCTCTGCGATTATCTCCATTAAGGGAATCAGATGCTTGCAGGGAATAACTCCCTCCGGCGTAAACCCCTCCGGGCGGTCGGCTAAGGTCTCCACGCGATGCAGCACACCTATCGTCAGCTTCCGTCCACAGACAGGACAAATGTTTTTGTTCTTTCTGGATTCGGCCGGGGAAAAGAGTATCCCACAGTTGCGGTGACCGTCGTAATGATATTTCCCCTCCTCCGGAAAAAATTCGATCGTGGACAGGAACTTCTTTCTATCCCTGGTTCTGATGGCCTTTATTATCTCCTTGTAGCTCATCTCACAGTCAAATACGTTCGCCTCCCGGCCGATGCGACTGGGAGAATGCGCGTCGGAGTTAGAGATTAAAGCAATCTTATCCAGTGCAGACCAGCGCCAGTTCATCTGCGGATCAGAGGACAAGCCGGTCTCGATGCAAGAGATGTGTTTGGTCTGCTCTTCGAAACACTCCTCGATGGAATCAAAACCCGAGTTTGCCCCGAACACCGAAAACCAGGGGGTCCAGGCATGAGCCGGGACGATGAAGCACTCGTCTGTGATGTCTGCGATTATCTCCACTAACTCCTTGGTGGGAAATCCAAAGATGGGTCGGCCGTCCGAACCCAGCTTTCCGTACTGAGTAAGCTCCTCATTTATCTTTTCCACCACCTCGAAGCTGGGGGCGAAGATCATGGTGTGAACCCGGCGAGACGATCCACCCTGCTGAAACATATTGCTCACCTCGGTGGTGAGCATGAAATGAACCTCGCCCGAGGACGCGTTTCCGGCGGTATGAACCGCACGGTTCATACCCGCGGACTCCTTGAATTCCTTTTTCAAGGTGAAAAGCCCGAAGCCTGTCGGCTTTAGCTTCTGTTTCAAACCGGCAAAATAAAAAGGATGGGTCCAGTCCCCAGTCCCAAGCAAACTAACCCCTTTGAAGTTTGCCCATCGGGCCATGTTCTCCACGTCCATCTCTTTGGAGGTGGCCCGGCTGTATTTGGAATGCACGTGAAAATCAGCTATGAATTTCATTTCTATCTCCCGGTAGGAAAAAGTCCGATTTACCTATGAAGCAAGTATACTCTCGGGAAGATCCTTTGTCAACCTAAACTTAGCATCGAAAATAGAGATAAGAACAAGAAACTGCTGCGTGATAGACGGAAGGGCTAAGTTCCCCGATTGTTTTCGTTCCTATTGCCAGTCGAGGTCTCAATAGGAACAGATGACCGAAGGTGCAGGTCCCTTTGGGGAAAGGGTATCTCTATCTTGTTCTTTCTGAAGATCTCATCAATCGCCCGGTTCAACTCACTGAGAACGTCGGGTCTCTTCTTGGGGTCAAGTGTCCAGATCAGAAGCTCAAAGTTCAGAGACGAGTCTCCGAACTCGCTAAACCAGACTTTGGGGGGAGGGTCCTTCATGACCTCAGGATGGTTCCCTGCCACTTCAAGCAGGGATTTGATGACCAGCGGTACATTTGACCCGTAAGCTACTCCTACCGGGATGTGAACTCTCACCTTGGGGTCACGGTGGGACCAATTTATTACCTGGGAGCTGATGAATTCTGAGTTGGGTACGATTATGGCGATATTGTCAACCGTACGTATCAGGGTGGCCCTCAGGCTTATGTTCACCACGTCACCCCAGACATCACCTATGGTGATCCGGTCGCCTATCTTTATGGGACGCTCAAACAGAATGATCAAGCCGGATACGAAGTTAGAGGCCACATGCTGAAGACCGAACCCGATTCCCACACTCAAAAGCCCGAAGACTACCGCCAGGCTGGTTAGATTCAATCCTATGGATTGAACCGCCACGATGATACCCAGACCGATTAGCAGATAGTGGGTAACTCTCAATATGACCAGCTGGATTCCCTCGTCCAGCTTGTATTTGGGGAAGAGCTTAGTTCTTGCGATTTTCCTTAAGCCCCTGGACAGAACCACGAAGACCAAAAGAATTAAGAGGCCAACGACGAAGGAGGTCACGGTAAGAGGTCTCTGATTAATATAGACAATCGGATATTCTATGATTCTGCCTATTTCACTCAAGATAGTTCCTAATGTCTCCATCTTTTCTCCTCCCTTGAGCTACAGTTGACTCCCTCTTTATTTGAAATGCGAAATAAAAAGCCTGCTGTGGTAAGTCCTTTTTGCTGCTGGATCCGTTAATGGTCTCCTAAGAGCCAACAGCATGTTCAACGTTCTCAAACGAACTCAGGAATTCACCAGCCGTAAAGTGCGAACCGGTTACACAGATGACGTCATGAACTTCAGCCTTCTTCAAGGCAAAAAGGTAAGCCTGCCTGACCTGCGGGATGATCTCGTAGGGGATGCTTTCCTTTTCCACGGTCTCTTTCAATGATTCCGGTTCGGCCGCCCTTTTATATTCGGGTTTTGTGAATACCACGAATTTGGCTTTCTTAACAATTGCCTTTAGCATCGAATGGTGGTCTTTGTCCTGCATGACCCCGAAGACGAAGATGATTCGCTTCTCCGGGAAGAATTGATCCAGGGCCTTAATCAGGGCCTTGATTCCGGCGGGATTATGGGCCACATCCAACAAGACCAGGGGCTCTTTCCTAAAGACCTCCAATCTGGCCCGCCAGTTAACCTGTTTCAGGCCGCTTCTGATCGCCTGCTCTTCGACCTTCCAGCCTAACTGGTTTAATTTTTCAATTGCAGTCAAGGCAGTGACAGCATTTAGAACCTGGTGTTCACCTGCCAAATTCAACTCAAGGTCTTGGTATTCGAGAGAATCTGAAGAAAAGCTGAATTTCGATCCGTTGATGGAAGAGTTGAGCACGCTATAGCCCGATCCATTCTGTACGTGGATAAGCTCTGAATTCTTCTCAACACAGACGGATCGTATCGCCTCCAAAGCTTCGGACTGATCTACTGCTGTGATGGTGGGAGCTCCATGTTTGACGATTCCCGCCTTTTCCGTAGCTATCTGTGCAATGGCATTGCCCAACTGTTTGGTGTGTTCCCGACCGATGTTGGTGATGATGGAGATTAATGGCTTGATCATATTAGTAGCATCCAGCCTCCCTCCCAGACCGGTCTCCACGACCGCTAAGTCAACTTTCTTTTGAGCAAGATACTCAAAAGCCATTGCCGTGGTTACTTCAAAGAAGGTGTAGTGCTTCTCGTCAATTTCTTTTCTTAGTCCCTCTACGAAATCGTATATGAAGTTCTTTTCCACCAACTCCCGTCCTACTCTGATTCTCTCCTTGAAGTCCAACAGATGGGGTGATGTGTAGAGACCCACTTTGTAGCCGGACTCGCAGAGGATGGAGTGAAGCACGGCAGCAACGGAACCCTTGCCGTTAGTGCCTGCGACGTGGATGGAAAGGAATGTCAGATGAGGATTGCCCAAACCACTCAGGATAGACGTAATATTCGACAGGTCCAGCTTCATGCCAAACCTCTCTAAATTGAAAAGATACTGAACCGTCTCTTCGTAATCCATCTGCTGCTCATCCTATTCTACTTGAGACCAGCCCGAGAAGCCCCGACCGGTTAACTCATCCGTTTAATCCGTCCGGACGGACGCCCGTCTGGGCGCTCTATCCGTTGACCAATCCGTTTAATCCGCTCTATCCGCTGACCAATCCGCTTAATCCGTTGCATCCGTTGACCAGCCCACCGACACCCCCACCCAGATCTCGTTTTCATCATTTACTGTCTCATTAGGCACGATCACATAATTGACGGTCGGAGTCAGAGTCAGGCCCTTCAACTCAAGATCAGTCGAAATTCCCAGGCATATGTCCGAGATACCCGGATCAACTCCTATCCCCCGATATTGTCTGGTGTAACCTGCCAGAACCGTCGAACTGACCTTTTTTTCCTTCACCCGAAACTCCCGGCTTACCGAAAGGGTTGTATATATCCCGTCCCCCATGTTGAAATCATAATAAAGCGTCAAGTTCGGCGAGAGGGGAAACGAAGTTAAGGTCACTCCTGCATACACCTCCGGCGTGGCTGAATTCTCATCCGGATAGTTGGGTATGCTGGGAAAGGTGAAATAACCCGCTCCTGCAGAAAGCATCCAATCTTCGGAGAGAGCCTTATCATAGCCTACGACCAAATCAAGCTCCACGAAATCCGTATCAGCTAAGGCAAAGGCGGACCAGGCGTTAAACCATATTCCGCTTTTGCCGAAATCAAAGGTTATGGAGGGCTGAATGGCGGGTCGATCGTTGGCGATGCAGTCGAATCCTCTCCAGACGTAACGCGAAACAAAGGTGACATCAGTACGAACACCGATCTCCGAGAGCGCAGATGTTGGAACGAATTGAAAAACCACCGCCGCCGCAAGCAACGGCCAGAGTCTCTTTTGTACCAAGCTTCTCCATACCATGAGGTTCCTGCCTCCTTTAGATTTCCCACCGCCGCCCAAAATGTAATTGAACGGCGAGGGGATGTCAATCGTATTAATATTGATCTTTGGGTTCTTGAGAGCTACAAACAGATTAGTAAGAAAGATGTTGACAAAATCTGATTTTGTGTTAAATTAAGTAGAGGCTGAACTCATAATCGCAGATGGGTTTGGCCTTTTTGTTCGGCTGTTTTACTTGATTCGCCAACTTCTATTCTTTCCGAGGAGGTTTTCGTGAAACGTTTTCTATGTGTTTCTCTGTTAGCCGCGTTTGTGCTCTTTTCCGGCGTGCCGGTCAACAATGCCTTTTCTCAACAGGCAAGCAGTCAATCAGAACAGACGTCATTCACCGACCAGAACACCACCCCCAGCCAGTTCCACCAGATGCTGGCGGAGATGAAACAGGAAAGGCTGAACAAGCTTCGTGAGGCAGGGCTGACCGTCCCCATGAAGGAGACTTTGGCCCAGAGCTACTATGACGCCAGGTATTACCGGTTGGATTTGAGCCTGAACAACACCACGGAGATTATCTCCGGATCGGTCTACATTTACGGTGAGGCTCTTATCGACGGCTTCAACGTGCTGGAACTTAATTTCTTCGATAACTCCCAAATGTATGTCGACTCGGTTAAGAGTAACGGTGCAACGGTCTCTTATACCTGGAGCAACGACATCATCCGTATCTTCCTGAACGGGACCTACGATACCGGTGAGAATTTTGGAGCGACGGTCTTCTATCACGGCCACCCCCTGGAGGGCGGGCTTCAATCCTTCGACTGGGGATACCACGGAAGCCCCTCCATGCCGATCATGTCCACCCTGAGCGAACCCTATTTTGCCCAGTCCTGGTGGCCCTGCAAGGATCTTCCCCGGGACAAGGCCGGACTCCGTCGACATCAATATAACCGTCCGCTCGGACATCTACGTGGCCTCCAACGGGCTTTTGAGAGAGATCGTTGATTATGGCTCCACCAAGACCTACAAATGGCACGAGGCATATCCCATCACCACCTATTTGGTCTCCATCGCCGCAACCAACTATACCATATTCTCCAACTGGTATCATCCCATCAGGGGAGACTCCATGGAGGTGATATACTACGTCTATCCGGAACGTTACAGTCAGGCTGCGGCACTGTGGCCCATCACTCCATCCATGATCGAGCTTTTTGCCGACACCTTCGGTGAGTATCCCTTTGTGGAAGAGAAATACGGGATGGCGCACTTCACCTGGGGTGGGGCCATGGAACACCAGACCAACACCAGCTTCTCCTCCACCTGGTACTCCGAGTGGGTGATCGCCCACGAGCTGGCTCACCAGTGGTGGGGAGACTACATCACCGTGCACAACTGGCACCACATCTGGTTGAACGAAGGGTTTGCCTCCTGGAGCGAGGCCCTGTGGGCTGAGCACCTTGGCGGGTCAAGCAGTTATCACTCCTACATGAATGGTATGCAGTACTGGGGTGGTGGAAGCATATTCGTCGAGGACACCACCGACGCCTGGAACATCTTCGCCAGCATCGTCTACGACAAGGGAGCCTGGGTGGTGCACATGTTGAGAGGCGTGGTGGGAGACGAGGTCTTCTTCCAGATTCTCAGGAATTATTACTCCGATCCCCGTTTCGCTCACGGCTCAGCAGACACAGAGGGTTTTCAGGATGTTTGCGAGACCACCTCCGGGATGGACTTGGATTACTTCTTCCAGGAATGGATTTATGGGGTATACTACCCCAAGTATAGATATTCCTATACCTGGGAGCCTGCCGGCGGGAATTGGAGTAATGTCTACGTTCACTTAGACCAGACCCAAACTACGAACCCCACGCACTTCACCATGCCGGTCGAGATAAAGGTCAGTAGCTACACCATGGACACCACCGTCGTACTCTTCAACGATCCCAGACGAAGGACATAGCCGTGAGCGTATACGGCATGTCCGGCATTAGCGTGAACGTCGATCCCGATCGATGGATCCTAAGATCAGTCTCTTCAGGCTCCTATGGAATGAACATAGTGACCACCGACCTGCCTTCTGCCCCCGTGGCCAGCGCTTATGCCGAGACCCTTCTGGCAAAAGGAGGAGTGGCTCCGTACTTGTGGGAAGTTGAGACCGGAAACCTTCCCGACGGACTTGCGCTGGACTCCCTGACCGGCCTAGTCTCCGGCACCCCGACGGTTCAGGACAGCTTCGACTTCACCGTCAAGGCGACCGATTCAAGCAACCCCAACAAGACGGACACCCAAGAGCTTTACATCCTGGTGACGGAGATTCAGTACATAAGGGGCGACGTCAACCACGACCTGGTTGTCGATGTGGGGGACGTGATATACTTAGTCAACTATCTATATGCCAACGGGCCGGAACCGCTTCCTCTGGAGTCGGGTGACGTGAACTGTGACGGAATAGTTAACGTATCCGACGTGGTCTACCTGGTCAATTACCTCTTCAGAGGTGGCCCGCCGCCCTGTTAGCTCAGTCTTTTGCGGGGGCGGGAACGGGACTATGAACCACGAACTGTGAACCATGAACTAACTTAAGGGGAGCTAACCAGCCTCGATCTCTGGAAGGGGATCGGGGCTACTTTTTTGCCCATTTCAGTTCTCGAGGCAGATTTCCTACTCGTGCCTGCCCCACAATTGTCTCCTTCGCTCGTTGCATCGGGGTACCTTACCCCATTGCGATTGCAAGGTCGGGGATAAGGGTTCATCCTGAAGGGTACCAACGACAAGTCGTAGGTCGGATATGTCCCCCCTACGGGGGACTATCCGACGCTTCTGTCTTGTCCGATCCCCCCCATCCGGGGGGATTTCGGACCTACGAAACTTGTGCTAAGGTGGCTGAAAGGAGTGCATCCCGCCATCGGCGGGATGCGATTTTGAAAGTCTCAAGAACCCCGCAAAGCGGGATTGGAGTTTATCCCGATCTATCGGGGCTTCGTTTCAACAAGCTTTTGCACTGCGATTCGAGCGGCTTCCGTGTCGTCCGAAACCCCCGCCTTCCAGCGGGATCTACGACACAAAGTGGACAAAGGGAGCTCCACCAAGCTCGCTCCTTCGACTTCGCTCAGGACGGTGAGCTTGTCGAACCGTCGAACCATGGATCGAGCCCTTACGGTGCACGAAAGACACGTGTGAAGCATGACAAAAAAGCCCCGCTTTTCAGCGGGGCTTTCAACAAACGAGGATTCGGTCAACTCCTACTCAGTCTTCTCATAAACCTTGGTCATTATCACCTTCTCTTTGGGCATATCTTTCGCGTCTCTTTCAACCTGAGCGATCTTTTCCACCACCTCCATGCCCTTGACCACCTGGGCGAAGATGGAGAAGTTCTGCGCGTCAAGGTGAGCAGTCCCCTCCTTGGACAGAACGATGTAGAATTGGCTTCCGTTATTACCTAACGCGGATCTGGCCATGGCCAGGGCTCCCCGGTCATGCTTCTTGGTGGTTGGCTCGTCAGGCAGGGTATAGCCTGGTCCGCCGGTTCCGGTTCCGGTAGGATCACCTCCCTGGATCACGAAACCGGAAACGATGCGGTGGAAGGTGAGCCCGTCGTAATACTCACTGATGACCAGCCTGAGGAAATTCTCCGCAATCTTGGGGGTCTCCTTCCAGAACAGCTCGATCTCCATGGTGCCGTGATTGGTCTCCATCACCACGATGGGATTCTTGTCCCGCTCAATCGGCTCCTTTGTAATTGGCTTGCCCGTCTCTTCGGTAGTCTCTTCCGCCTGGGTCACTTCCTCCATCTCCCCTTTCTTCTCCTCCACTTGAGCCTCTTCCTGTGCCCCGCACCCGGCAAGGAAAAAGACCAGCAAGACGCATAGAATGAAAGCTCTTTTCATCTTGCGCTCCTTTAGGTTAATGGGTTAAAAGTTGCATCTGAGAATAGCCAAAAAAGGCAAACTATCCCTCCTCTTGTGACCAAAATGGCTTTGGTCACGCCGAAGATATGAAACACTGTATTCCTTGTCAAGATAATAATGCCTCATCTCCGAAAAAGGAATTGTGACTTGCGAACTCTTGTGTTTGAAGCCACACCGAAGCGGGATGAGTTCCTGCCCCTATCAGTTCTTATGATTGCTTTCTTGCGCGTGCGACGAAGACACGCAGACCGTAGGTTGGATAGTCCCCCGTACGGGGGGCTATCCGACATTGTCATTCTACACCCTCGTTTGTCCGAAAGGCTTCGCCATTTCGGACCTACTTCGTCTATTCTAAAATGAATACCCGTTTTGCCCAAGCCAGGTCAACTCAAACGACTTTCTGGAATCGACTCATCGCCGGGACCAGGCCAACAAGCCCTCCCTTCTATCTCACTATGGACTGGGAACTTAGCTTGCGGTAATGGCGTAGAACGTGACCGTTAGCCGGGGGCGGCCCGATTCTCTCCTGCCACACGTCTCTCATTCCCGGCTTGCCCCTGCCTCGACCTCTCGATCAGTTCCTGCTGATGGGTCAGAAGCTCCTTCAAGTCGCTTCTTACAAACTGCAGGTCCCGTTTCATTACCAGAAGATCGTTTTTGATCTCTCCGGCTGTATCTTCTTCGTCGGAATAGTCCTTCTGCAGGTCTGCCAACCTGGATTCAGTTCGGGATAATATGCTTTCTAACCCGTGGAGAGACCCCTCCATGGTCTTCACCTCTTCTCTGAGCTTCTGCAACTCCTGATTGAGGTTTTTCTCCTCGTCGTTGATTCGGCCCACAGACTGATAAAGCCCGGCCAGACCCTGTTTGATTTCCCCGAGTTCCCTTTCCAGCATGATCCCCAGCGCTTCCACCGCCTCTCCAACCTCTTCAATATACCTTCGCTCTAGTTCCACCTGACTCCCCCAGAGCTATTGGCTCCTTAATCTGCTTGGTGTTCTCGGAAATGGACCATTTCACAATCGATCTGATCTCTCTGAATCTGGTACGTTTGCTTGGAGCCCCTAAAACCACCGCCACCACCTCTTTCCCGTCGTCCCCTTCCACTAGGGTTCCCAGGCACCAACCGGATGCACCGTTATACCCGGTCTTTCCTCCTTTGACGTTTAAGGAGCTGAACAGCAACTTGTTGGTGCTTCCGATTCGGTGCTTTCTCTTTCTCTTATTGACTGAATTAAACTCATAGAAGGTTTTGCTGGCAATGGAGCGGATGACGCTGTCCTGTAATGCAGAGTACAGAAGCTTGGCACAATCCAGCGCACTGGACCGGTTCTGTTCATCCAGACCCGTAGGCTCGCAGAAGAGACTGCTCAAAAGTCCAAGCTCCTTTGCCCTCCGGTTCATACCAGCCACAAATTCGGAAGCTGAAAGACCGGAGGCACGGGCCAGGGTTCTGGTGGCCCGATTGCTCGAACTCATCAGGCTGGCATGCAGAAGGTCACGCAGGGCAAAGATCTCTCCCACCCTTAACTGGGACCTTCCCGAGCGCCGGGCATCAGCTCGCGTGATGGCGGCGGTATTGTCTAAGTCGGGATCGGTCTCCAGAAAGGTGAGCGCGCTCATCAGCTTGGTCAAACTGGCCACGGGAAATTCCTGCTCGATGTTTTTCTCAAACAGTATCTCTCCATCTTTTGTATCCAGCACCACCGCAGCTTTGGACCTCAGAAGAAACGTATGGCTTTCCTTAGCTTTCTGACCTTTGTAGATGGTTTGCAGAGGAATCTCGTATCGTGGGCCGGAATTCCCCTCTGGGATTTCGCGCCAATTCCAGTGAGAGTTATTCCACTCGGTCTTTGAGATCAAAAGGGCCAACAAAACGTAAGCAAAGAAGTATCCGGGTCTTCGCATCAACTGTATCTCCTTAATTCACGAGAATCTTCTGATCCTCCTACCGGCGAGGACGTTTTACGTTACTTATATTCATTTACTCTTTGTTTTCTTCATAATTTGAAATCTTACCCTACCGCATTCAGGGCAGACCCATTTCCTCTGCTTGTGAAAGGCTCGTCTCTCCTCCTTCATCTTGGTCTTGCATCTGGGGCAATGCATGGCTCTCAAGATTTACGAGTTATCTCCTCAAGAGTTCTAATGCTTCCATCAACTTTTCGCATCCGAACCTCACCGGATCGATTGCGGGCAGGCCGGTCTCTTTTTCAACCCTCTCGATCTCGGCCTGCGCTTCCTCATCAGTCAACTCCTGGGTATTCAATGAGATTCCGATCACCCTGCATGGTTTGATAGGTCTGACGATATCTTCATGCAACTTGATCATCTCGTTTAAGGGTGGAATCTTCACCTGGTAGCTTTTTACTATCTCCCTTCCGGGGTAGTGGCAGAGAATCATTGCATCCGGCAGAGAGCCATGTATCAATGCCAAAGTAACCCCGGAATATCCTGGATGAACGATGGTCCCCTGGCCCTCTACACATAACAGGTCGTGGGTTTTGGATTTCTCGATCAAGAATTCCTCTATGGCCCCGGACATGAAATCGCCGATTATCGAATCGACAGGCACGCCCTCACCGAAGATGGCAATTCCGCTCTGGCCGGTTGGGACGAAATGTGAATTCCAGCCGTGCTTTTTGGCTTCTCTTGCCATCTCAATGGATGTAACCTTCTTGCCCGACTTGCAGTCAGTTCCTACGGTGAGAACCACCGTCGCTTTGATCAGAGTAGGATCGCCTATGGCAACCGTGTTGTATTTGCCGGCTTCCCTCAGGTCGTGTATCGTCGCGCCCCTTGACGCAGCCAGCGCGGAAAACTCCGGATCTTCGTTTAACAAATCGTGCAGCCCGTTGATCACGTCCAGACCGTTCTCCAGTGCCTGCTTGATCACAGGTCTCCACTCCGATGGAAGCTTTCCCCCTCTCGGAGCGATGCCTATCAGGAGGGCGTTGGGGCCATATTTCAGTGAGTCCGCCAGATCGCTGACAACGGGAATATCACCTCCGAATCCTAAGACATCCTCAACTGATCGACCTGCTTTGGTGGAATCGATGACTGCTACCACTTCTTCCGGCTTATACATTATCAGGCCGGAGGCCGTCTTGCCCTCCAGATCCCCGAAGTAACCTTCAGATAAGATAAGTATGCGTCTTTTTCTCTGTTGCATAATTTATTCCGTCCGCAGACCGCCGTCCGCGAAAACGCATTTCTGGAGTTTTTGCTGCGGACTGCCGACAGCCGACGGCGGACTATTCTATCACCTCACCCCTTATCCCAGACAGGTCTCCGACTCCCTCTTTCCATTTGATGAGGAGGGAGACCAAGGGGGAGAGATCATTTCAACAACAACATCTTCTTCGGTTCGGAGAAATCGCCAACCTTCAACTGGTAAAAGTAGACTCCGGAGGCTACGTCTTTCCCAGCTTCATTCTTACCATCCCACAGCACAGACTTGTAACCTGAGGAGAGTTCTTCAGAAACCAGAGTTCTCACCTTTCTTCCCCGTACGTCATAGATCTGCAAGGTGACAAAACCGGACTTGGCCAGGGTGAACTCTATCTTGGTGGTGGGATTGAAAGGGTTAGGGTAATTCTGGGAAAGATCGAACTCAGACGGCCTTTCTCTGCTTCCAGTCTCGTCCTGAACATAATTCCCGGTTTGAATATACTTTATGGTGACATAGTCAAAGTCCGTTCCGCTACCCACACTATATCCGGTGACGTAAACATTGCCGGAATTATCCACTGCTATGGCGAATGCTTGGTCCATACCATTTCCTTGCCCGTTGTATCTTTGTACCCAGAGTTCATTGCCCAAAGTATCATACTTTATGGTGACATAATCCAACCCCCCCCCACTACCGGTACCTACCCCGGTCACGTAGACATTACCAGAATAATCTACGGCCATGGCAAAAGCTCCATCCCACGCCGTATCCGGTCCGCTGTATCTTGCCACCCACGCAGTGTCTCCAGTGCGACGATACCTTATCGTCGTATAGTCGGACGGACCCTCCGCCGAGGCACGTCCTGTTACGTAGACGTAGTCGAGACCGCTTACGGTCACGGCAGTTGCCAAATCATCGTAGTTTCCTGGTCTATTGTATCTTCTCACCCAAGCAGTATCGCCATTCGGATAATACTTTATGGTGGCATAGTCCCTGCATGTCCCAATCCCGGAACTGGCTCCGGTAACGTACACGTTGCCAGAATCATCTACCGCTATAGCACTTCCACGATCAGTGGAATCTGCCGGTCCGTTGTATCTTCTCACCCACGCCGTGTCACCATTGGGATAGTACTTGACGGTTGCATAGTCGTCATCGATGCCAGAAATCCCACTCCCCCCGGTCACATAGACATTGCCAGAATCATCTACGGCCATGGCAGAAGGCTGATCATCGTAGTCTCCTGGCCCGTTGTATCTTCTTACCCAAGCAGTATCTCCTCCGGGGTGATACTTTAGCGTGCCATAGTCCTTGCCTGTGGCGGCGCTCCAGCTTTCTCCGGTCACGTAGACATTGCCAGAATCATCTACGACGATGGCAGAAGCTTGCCCGATGCTATCCGGTCCGTAGTATCTTCTTACCCAAACGGTATCCCCATTGGGAGAATACCTTACGGTGGTATAGGCAGCGAATGCTACAAGGTCATAACTGCCTCCGGTGACATAAACATTGCCAGAATCATCTACGGCCATGGCAGAAGCCTCATCGTCGTACTCTCCAGGCCCGTTGTATCTTCTTACCCAGGCGGTATCTCCATTCGGATTATATTTTATGGTGGCATAGTCTTCGTAAGTTCCACTACCCCAACTGTAGCCGGTTACGTAGACATTGCCAGAATCATCTACAGCTATGGCCTGAGCTCTATCGACGTAGTTTCCCGGTCCGTTGTATCTTCTCACCCAAGCGGTGTCAACAGTCTGGGCAAGGGTTGGACCTACAAACAACCAGAACAGAACCACCCCAAAAACCACTCTCAGTGGTTTTAGCATGGTACACCTCCTTGTTATTTTACCTCACCCCTTTCCTCCTCCTATTTCATGGATGGAGGGCGGACTGTAGGGGCGATTCATGAATCGCCCCTACGCGATCTACACCATTGGGGGAGAGGTCATTTGATAACGTGCAAAACATCTCCCAGCAAAAAGTACATCCTCCCGATCAGAAGGGAGATTCGAGACATAACCGTATAGCCGAAAGTGGCTCCAAAGAAGATCATCAGAAACCAGGTGCCCACTTTTGCTGTTGCCCCAAACCAACCTTTATGTTCCCTGGAAAAGAAGAAATACGCCAGGGTGGTGGCGACGCCCACGAATACGATGATCCCGTCCAGCGAAGCGAAATTGATCATGGTGGCCTGCATCTGGGCGAAGATCTTCGCCTGAATGGTGGCGGGAATGGCGACGCCGGCGCCCGCACCAATAATCAAAGCGATAGAAATCCGGGACAGCCAGGCTATTTTTGGAAAAAACCTGACAAGCATAAACAAACCCAAGATTCCAGGTACAATATAATCAAATCTCCCCTGTTTGAACACAGGATTTATCAATTTTGGCATAACCGTGGTGTTCAGGGCAATAACCAGAACGTACCCGACTGAAACGCCCACCAGCAGGTGCTCGGCGAACTTGTAAAAGGGGTTATCCTTGTACAAGAATGAGAAGATGCACAAGGTCAAGAAAGCTGCTATGAGAGTCCCGATTGGCATGGCTTAATCAGTCGACTGTCCGCTGTCCTTCGACTTCGCTCAAGACAAGTTCGCCGCCAAATCGCTTGCTTTGGTCTTGCGGCGGACTGCCGACTTGTGCTGAGCGAGGTCGAAGCACGGTGGACGGCGGACTATTTCCTCAAGAAGTAACCAACATTTCCTGCAATCACCAACAGTATGATAACAAGGTGACAGACAGATTGAGCATCCATACCTCTCTGTCCCATTCCCGGCTTGTCGATCAGTATTTCGTATTCCGCCGCCCCCTTGAGTCCACCCAAGAAGCCTATCATCTGACCGGAGGAGAGAAAGGGATAAAACGAGGTTGCCATCACCGCGGTCGCGGCCACGGCAAGCCTCTTGTGATAGCGGGAGACGGCATAATCCACCCACCACACCGGCATGTCTCCATCCGCTACCGAAACTATAAGGGCAACATCCTCGTAATTTTCGACCTTCCTCATCATCGGGAGTCGTATCAGAGGGGTACCACTGTAATCCTCCGGAAAGACTCTTCTTATATCCTCTCCCATCCCCAGCATAGCGGCCTGATACTGCGGCCTGAATCCCAGAAAGACGTAGTCCTTCCCATAAAGCGCCTCGTATTCATCCGCCGTTTCTCTTAGAATCTGATCTCCGATGACAGTCCCTTCAGCTAAAAGCGCCAACCCGATCACCTTGAGTTTTTTGGCGAAGCAATGACGCAGGATAGCCAGAGCCATCGGCTTTACCTCGGGCAGAGAAGAGGCCTCATGATCAAAGGAGACCAGAACCACCGAGCCGGAATCCAATTGGTCTATCTCCTCATATACCCGCATCACCTCCGAGGTGACCTCATTGGGCAGCCCGATTTTAATCACCAGAGGAACGGCGACGGATAGAGCAATCAAAACAAATATCAATTGTCGAGGCATACATTCATTCCTTGTAGATACTGTCTTTCATGTCAAGGGTTGATAGTTGGGATTGAAGGCAGTGC
>CBDUQU010000013.1:0-33495 GCA_965369445.1 uncultured bacterium
GAGGGTGTGTCATAATGTCATTCTGAGGCGTCAGCCGAAGAATCTCGATTTTGTAACTTATTGGAATTATTAGATTCTTCGCTTCGCTCAGAATGACAACTGTACGTTTTTGAGGGTTGCGACACAGCCTCAAAGTGGAGAGGGGACCGGGGGGGAGAGGTCAAACTTCTATTCTCTCCTTGCCAGAAGTTCCAGGGACTTTTCCGAAAGCTCCCTGGCCCTCTTGAACTTCTTTTCTTGCCTTTTCATTATCTTCTCATCCAGTGGAAAGCTCAGGATTTCCTGACAAACAGAGTCACACTCGGCATATCTACCCAGGCTGAAAAGAGAGTTGGCAATATAGAATCTGCACTCAATCAGGTTGTACGATTGGTCCGGATTTCCTGAAGCTTGGTCCCTTTCGAGTCTTTCCAGAAGCTCCTGGTGCGTCGACAGGGCATCGTTCCAGTCTCTTTTTTCGAACTGAGCCTGTGCCAGCGGCCACAAGAATGATTTTCCTGCCGGGTATTCAGAATGCATCTTCTGAGCTAAGCTTATGGCCTCATCGTACTGTTTTTCGCTGATATACATCCAGATGAGCCCGCTGGCGGCCGCGGCCGAGGAGAAGATCGATTTTTCGTGTGCCAGCTTGGTCTGAGAGATGCCCTTTTGCCGGTGATCGCCGATAAAGGGGAGCCACCATAAGGCCCTGGTCTTTACGCTGGCCCAGTAGTGGTAAGAGCCGAGCCCCACATAGGCATCGTAAAGCTCGGGGTCAAGTTGTATGGCCTTCTTCAATGCGGATTTGGCCGAAAGCCCCTCATTTAAGCCCGACCACCATTTCCCTTTCTTAGCGTTATACACCGCCTTCACGCCGTAGGAGTTTCCTAAGATAACGTGGGCCCACGCATCCTTCTTGTTTTTCTTTATCCTCTGCCGGGCCAATTTCTTGGCTATCTTCACGTTCTCATAGAGTTCCTTCTCCCGGAAGTTGCTCTCGTAATCAATCATCTGTGCGTGATACAGCGCGGCTAAAAAGAAATATCCAGCCGGATCCTCAGGAGCCATCCGGATCAAGGCGTGAAATGAGCTCTCGGCCAGAGCATAGTCTTCCCGAAAAGAGGCCTCGATGCCCTGGAGCGTATTGACTTGTATCCGTGGGCTTTCATAGTCGAGGTACTTCTCGGAAAAGGAAAGAGGTGGGCTGAGGAGGAGTGCCGTAGCCCAGAGGAGGGCGAGTTTTACTTTCACCCGGTCTTGGTCTCCTTGTTTATCTTCTTTCTTAGCTTTTTGGCTTTGCCCGCGAAATGCTTGATAGCCTTATTATTCTTTGAATCTTCTTCGAAGGCAAGAACTGCGTCGATCTGAGCCGAGCTCTGCTTATAGTCTTTCTTTTCGTAGTAGACCCGGGCCAAAAGATACCGGCACTCCACCTCTCCGGCGGGATGATAATAGGGTGAGTTAAATAAAGCCTCAAGCAGATTCCGGTAAGTATCAATCGCCCCATCATACTTATGGGTCTGCAGTTGCGCCTGTCCCAAAAGCCACAGCAGGAAAGGTCTATCCGGATGAGTCTTTCTTAACTCACCTGTCATGGCGAAGGCGTTTTCATATTCCTTATTCTCCACATAGATGCGCAGTAGAGCGTACTTTGCATCTTCTTTGGCGTATTTCCCCTTTTCTATGGCCAGCTTGATCATGTCGATTCCCTTCTGCCTGTTATCCGCCACAAAGGGTAGCCACCAGAAGATTTTTGACTTGAGGCTCTTCCAGAAATGATATGTTCCCAGACCGTAGTAGACATCATAGAGTTCAGGGTCACGCTTCAAAGCCTTTTCCAAATAACCTTTTGCTTTCAGGCCGTCCACGAAAGCGCCCATCCAGTTGCCGGTCAAGCCCTTATTGATTCCTCGAAAGCCAATGGCCCCCCCAAGATAGAGGCAATCGTAAGCGGTTAGATTCCCCCTCCTTTTTTTCCCCTCCCCGGTTTTGATGGCCAGGTTCAAATATTTATTGAACTGATCCATATAGGAGTAATTGCGAAAATCATCCATCAGCACTTGGAGGGAAGCCGAGACGTAGAAGTAACCGATAGGATCCTCCGGGAAGATGTCAATCAGCTTCTTGAACTCCTCCACTGCCTCAAGCACCGAATCGGTGTGAACCAACTCCACTCCCCTCAGGATGATTGAATCCACCTCGGGCGAATCCATGCCCGGCTGTGCAAGGGAGTACGCGCCGGGGACGAGGCAGCAGAAAATCGAAACGAGGGTAAAGATTCTGGCGTGCTGAGACATGGTGGCGTCCTCCCGAAAAGATCAGAGATCTGCCCTTCCTGCAGGCAGATCTGTCGTGAGTTTATCCACTTCTGCTGAGTTGGCCTGCTTGGTCAAATCCCTCAGGAAATGCAGATAGTCTTCCATAAAGGAGAAGACCTGTAGGGGTTTGCGCCCCTTACTTTCGATTCTGGTGGACTTCATTAACTTAAATGGTCCCCAGGGGAGGGTGGTCACCTTTTCTACGTCACTCCAGGGGACGTGCACGAAGGAGGTGGCGAGCCTCCTCCAGATTATCTTCTCGAAGATCAGGCTGCCGGGAGTTACGATTATCAGGTGATACGACGAATCCAGCCGGATGAAGAAGACTAAAAGAATGAGGATCAGAAGAAAGAGCATGGACAGCCAGATAGAGTTCTTGAAACCTGCGACCGCCGTAAGGAGCAACAGCAAGGCGATCAGCCAGAAGAGTATTCTCACCTCTATCCCAAAGAATCTGTAACGTCTGGCGTTCTGTGTCTCACTCATCCGATTTCCCCGATTGGAATCTTATCCTTATTTACGCCTGTGTTCGGAGCATTATGTGAGTGTAATTTCAAAAATCAAGCCTTTTGATATTCGCCGTCCGAGGGTGCCGGGAGAGAATCCAAGCACCTCTGTTCAGCATACAATCGACTGTGCCTGGTGAAGCGGGAACCTGACGCCGGGGCTATTCTTACTGTTAAACCTGCCGAAATTATCAACGGGGAGACAGCTTAGTCCGTATCAGTGCACGTTGGTGAAAAAGCACATTTGGGTTGCTTTTTTAACTGGTTTGGTTATATTCTCGTATCAAAGGTAAGAAGGAGGAGAAAAGTTGAAGGCGAAGATTCATCCCAAGTATTTCGAGACCATCATAACCTGCGCCTGCGGGAACAAGATCGAAACCCGGGCCACCGTAAAGGACCTCAAGGTGGAGATTTGCTCTGCCTGCCATCCGTTTTTCACGGGGAAGCAGAAATTGATAGACACCGCAGGAAGGGTGGAGAGATTTAGAAGGAAGTACGAGCATTTTGAGAAAAAAAAAGCGGAGAGCAAAGGAGTAAAGCCGGGAGCCAAAGAGGCAAAGGCTGAGAGCAAAGAGGAAAAGCCAGAAGCCAAGGAAGCAAAGGCCGAAGTCAAAGCAACAAAGGCTGAAGCCAAAGAAGTAAAGCCGGAAACCAAGGCTGAGGTCAAGGAAGCAAAGCCTGAGATCAAAGAAGTAAAGCCGGAAGCCAAGGCTGAAATCAAAGAGACAAAGCCTGAATCCAAGGAAGTAGAGCCAGAGGCCAAGCAGACAAAGGCTCAAGCTCAGGCCACAAAGCCTGAAGCCAAAGAGGAAAGGCCGAAGGTTTCTCCGGACAGCGGAGAAAAGTAGCCAAGATATTTAAGCGACTGTTGTCAACAAGGGGTAGTGAATATCATTGTGGACAGCAGTCGCTTTTTTGTGTCCTCTGGCAAGGGTTGTGAGAATGGTTTTCGCCCGGGCGCCCATACGGGCCCGTCTGGGGGCGGCTACCGTGAATCGAGAAATCACGAAAGTGGAAGGCAGAGACTTTGGCTGATATACACGTTGGTGGGCAGGCGGTGATAGAGGGCGTGATGATGCGCTCGCCCCACCGGGTCTCCACCGCGGTCAGAAAAGCAGACGGGGAGATCGTGGTCAGAAACAGAGACTTCGTCTCCTTCGTTCAGAGATATAAGCTCCTGGGATTGCCCTTGATCCGGGGACTGGTCAGCTTCGCGGAGATGCTGGTGATCAGTATCGGGACCTTGAACTACTCTGCTGAGGTGGCAATGAAGGAAGAGGAGGAAAAGTCGAATCCCAAGAAGGAAAAGAAAGGCTCGGATTTCTTAAGGAGCTTGTATCTGGCTCTCACCGCAATCCTTGCCATGGCTTTGGGAATCGGTATCTTTTTCTTTTTGCCTCTCTGGTTTTCCGAATTTCTGGGGGTGAAAAGAGAGGCTTTGACCTTTAACCTGATTGCGGGATTAGTCCGGGTCTTCCTCTTTGTCGTTTACGTCTGGGCTCTTTCAAGAATCGGCGAGTTTAAGCGGATCTTTCAGTATCACGGGGCGGAGCATAAATCCATCTACACCTTCGAGGCCGGCAAGGAGCTGACCGTAGACAACGTAAAAGGCTTTTCAACCCGACATCCCCGCTGCGGTACCAGCTTTATTCTGATAGTAGTGGTTTTCGCCATTTTGGTTTACTCCCTTTCCGATACGATTTATTATCTTGCAACCGGCGTCCCTCCCACTCTGCCCAAAAGATTTTTGCTTCACTTCTCCCTTCTGCCCTTTGTGGCAGGGGTGGGTTATGAGCTTTTGAGAGCCTCCGGAAGGAGACAGAATCGCAAAGTTGTCAGATTCTTAAGCGCTCCCGGCCTGTGGATACAGAGCATTACCACCAACGAGCCGACCGAAGATCAGATGGAGGTAGCGCTAGTAGCCCTGCAGAACGCCTTGCGCAAAGAGCAATCAGGGTTGGCCCCTTAGGTAGGGTGCTTGTAAGCCTCTTAGCGTTAGCTCAACACAGTCAAGAACCATTGTGTCTCATGGGGATTTGAAATCGCGTGAATTGATGCGAAGTTGTTTCTAAGGTCGGAAGGACAGGAGTAGAAGCATGGCAAAAGACCTAGACATTCTTAGGCAATTGGAAGATGAGATTGGGAGAAAGTTGCACCGACCCTCGGGCGATACCGGTCTTTTACCTGGCGAATACCTTTTTTCTAGAAGACGAGGCATTATTCGAGTGAACCTAGCCGATTCTGCGCTGCGAGAAGTACCAAAGAGACTAACTGAATTGAAGAATTTAGAGTTAGTGGCTTTGTGGTCGAACAAGATTTCCAGGCTTCCAAAAGAAATAACCGAATTGAAGAATTTACACCACTTGTATCTCGATAGCAATGAATTCACAGAATTTCCAAAAGAGGTAATTGGACTCAAGAACCTAGAAAGCCTAAGCATAAGGAAGAATCAACTCAGCAAGATTCCAAGGGAATTGACAGCAGGGCTGAAGACTCTGGAATATTTGGACTTAGCGGATAATCGAATCACAAGTTTGCCGAAACAAATCACGGATATAGGGTTGGAAATAGTGTGGGAAGAATTTACATTCGGAGGAATAAATCTGTATGGTAATCCACTTGAATCGCCACCAGTCGAGATTGTAAAGAAAGGACGGGAGGCGGTAGTAGAGTATTTTAAATCCTTGGAGGGGGAAAGGCAGGCGCTTAATGAGCTGAAGGTGCTGCTGGTCGGAGATGGAGGTGCAGGAAAGACCTCTTTGGTTAAGCAGTTGCTGGGAGAGAAGTTTGATAAGAATGAATCGCAAACCCACGGCATCAATATCAGAGACTGTGAGGTCATAGAGGACAAGAAGAGTATTAACGTTCACTTCTGGGATTTCGGCGGGCAAGAGATTATGCACGCCACCCATCAGTTCTTTTTATCAAAACGCAGCCTTTATGTTTTGGTTTTGGATGGCAGAAAAGAAGAGGATGCTGAATATTGGCTGAAGCACATCGAAAGTTTTGGCGGCGATTCGCCTATTTTGGTGGTTCTCAACAAAATGGATGAGAACCCCGGTTTTGATGTAAACCGAAGGTTTTTACAGGATAAGTACAAGGGCATAAAAGGCTTCTACCGGGTTTCCTGCGCCGAGAAAACGGGGATTGACGAGTTTTCAACAGCCTTGAGTAAAGAACTGGCGCATGTGCAGATTCTTGAGACTACCTGGGCGAGAAGTTGGTTTAATGTCAAAACGCAACTGGAGAAGATGACGGAGAACTTCATCTCCTATGAGAAGTATAAGGCAATTTGCGCGAAAGAGAATATCACGGAGGAATCAAGTCAAGATACCCTTGTGGATTTTCTTAACGATCTGGGGGTGATCTTGCACTTCCAAGACTTCAAGTTGTTGGATACGCATGTACTTGAACCCAAATGGATCACGGGGGCCGTGTACAGAATAGTGAATTCAAAGAAACTGGCGGACGCAAAAGGTGTCTTGGAGCTCGGTCTGCTAGAGGAGATATTAAAGAAGAAGGAAAAAACCGATTACCACTACCCGTGTGATAGATATGCATACATCATTGAACTGATGAAGAAGTTCGAACTGTGTTACGAGATAGACGAGGAAACGGTTCTTATCCCGGATCTGTTAGAAGTTCAGGAGCCTGAAATCGACTTCGATTTTGAGAACTCCCTGAGGTTTCTCATCGAGTATGACTTCTTGCCGAAATCCATCATGCCCCGTTTCATTGTGAAAATGCACAAAGACATAAAAGGGCAATTGCGCTGGAGAACAGGTGTTGTTTTGGAGGATGAGTCTTTTCACTCCACCGCTGTCATCAAGGCGGACGAGAGGGACAAGAAGATATACATCTACGTGAATGGAGCACAGAAGAGGGATTACTTCTCAGTTATCCGTTATGCTTTTCAGTCCATCAACAAAAGTTTCGAGAAACTGGAGGCAATTGAGAAAGTCCCGATGCCTGACGCCGCCGCTATCACGGTCAGCTACGAGCATCTCATCAGATTGGAGAGAAAGGGCAGAGAAGAATACATCCCTGACGGCTCAGAGAAGGAATATAGAGTGAAAGAGTTATTGGGCACGATCCATGTCGAAAAGAAGACCGAAAAAGAAATGCTACAGATTTTGAGAAAACTGAGAGATCAATCAGATACTAAAGAGACTTTGCTTGAGAAGGCAAATGAAATAGTGCAATTGCAGCCCAGCGTCTTCGGGTTCGGTTTGAATCTGAATAAACTAATCAAGAAGGTGTTCGCGAAGAAAACGTGACACTGTAGTCCTGTGCTCGATAAATCGAGCAACTACATTTTCAGGCACAACCTGGCGAAAACAGATAGCAGGATGCGACTTTTTTCTTAAGGTGGTTTTATGTTAGATCTTCTGCAGAAGGTGGAGGAAAAACATAAGGAGTTGACCGAGCTTCTTTCTGATCCGAAGGTCCTCTCCGACAAGAACAGGTACAAGAAAATCGCCAAGGAACACAATGAGTTATCTGGGGTCGTTGCGCTCTCTTCCGAATACAGGAAGTTGCTCAAGACCATCGAGGAGGACGAGAGCATCAGCCGCGAGTCGAAGGATGAGGAGTTGGTCGAGCTGGCGAAGTCGGAATTGGAGGAGCTGTACTCCAAGAAAGATGGGCTGGAGGAAAAGCTGAAAGTCTTGCTTTTGCCCAAGGACCCCATGGATAGCCGCAACAGCATCATGGAGATAAGGGCCGGCACGGGAGGGGGGGAAGCGGCGCTCTTTGTGGCCGATCTCTACCGGATGTATGTGAAATACGCGGAGAAGAACGGCTGGAAGGCGGACGTGATGAACTCCAATCCTACGGGAATAGGAGGATTCAAGGAGATCATCTTTTTGGTGGAGGGTAAAGATGTATACGGCAAGCTGAAATACGAAAGCGGCGTTCACCGGGTGCAGAGGGTGCCGGCTACCGAGGCCTCCGGAAGAATCCATACCTCTGCTGCCTCAGTAGCGGTCCTGCCCGAGGCGGAAGAGGTGGAGATGGATATAAAGCCGGAAGACCTAAAAGTCGACGTGTTCCGATCATCAGGTCCGGGAGGGCAGTCGGTGAATACCACCGACTCGGCGGTGAGGATCACCCATCTGCCCACGAATACGGTCGTCACCTGCCAGGATGAAAAATCCCAGTTGAAGAACAAGAACAAGGCCATGAAAGTCTTGAGGGCACGGCTTCTGGATAAGGTCGCGGCAGAACAGACCGCCAAAATCGCCCGGGAGAGAAAAACTATGGTGGGGAGCGGAGATAGATCGGAGAAGATCAGAACTTATAACTTCCCCCAGGGGCGGGTGACCGATCACAGAATCGGCTTGACTTTATACCGGCTTGAAGGCATTTTGACTGGTGATATCGATGAGTTCGTGGAGGCTCTAAGGAACAAAGAACAGGAACAGAAGTTACAGAACTCAAAGGTTTAGTACGGGGCCTCCTTGCGGCTGCGGCCGGATCTATCAGTCTGCAGGTAAGCAGTTGTTGATCAAAAGTCCAGTTTCTCGGAAAAGGGAAACCCAAATGAAGCTTTGGAAAATCGGACTTGCCTTTCTCTTCACTATTCTCCTTTTGGCTTTCACCAGAAAAACGACAGCCGTGCGTTCAGTCCCTGAGATGGTCGCCGAGCAGGGCATCCTGATTGAGCATAATACCGTTCCCAAGCAGGTGGGAGATGAGATCCCGGTAATATCGGCCAGAGTTGAAGGAGCCTCCGAAGTAAGGTTGGTCTACAAGATCGGAAAAGACGGTGAATATCAGTCAGTCGAGATGAGCCCCAAGCCGGGCGAAGAGAATATCTTTGCAGCAACCATCCCTCATCATCCAAAGAGCACCAAAGCTTGGTATTTCCTCGAAGCTGCCACTGTGCGAGAGGGTGGTTTGGTGAAAGTTACCCTCCCGGAGAGAGATTCGGGTCAAATCAGACCTGTCCGGCTCAAGTTTAGAGGTGAAGTCCCACTCTATATCATCATCCCTCACATTGTATCCATCTTTGCGGCCATCTTCTTTGCAACTTTGACTTTGTTTTCTGCCATAGAGTTGAAGAGGGGTAAAACCACACTGAAGAAATCGGTCAAACTGTGTACCGTGACCCTTCTTTTTCTATTTATAGGATTCTTTCCCTTCGGATGGGCTATGAATTATTTTGCCTTTGGAGTGCTTTGGGAGGCATTTCCCTTCGGCCGGGACGTGACCGACAACAAATCCCAGATAATGTTTGTTTTTTGGCTTTTCACTTTGTTTATGGTTAAGGGGACCCTGTGGGGTAAGGGTGAGACTAAAAACCTTGTCTCTGGCCGGAGTTATTCTACGCTGGTGATTGTCTCCTTCGTGGCAACCCTGCTCATACTGACCATTCCCCACAGCCTGTGAGGATAGATGAGAGGAAAAGCGATATGAAAGAATACCAAAGCTTAGCCGATCTGGCCTTATCTCTGACTAAAGACAAGGGGGCCAGCTATGCGGACATAAGAATTGAACAGATCGAAGAGGAGAACCTAAGCGTCCGAAAGGGGACGGCGGAGTTAATCGAGAAATCGACCGATTTCGGCCTGGGGATCAGGGTGATGGTCGACGGCGCCTGGGGATTCGCCGCCAGCGCCGATGTAAACGAGGAGAGCATCGAAGAGGTAAGCCGGCAGGCTGTGGAGCTGGCCCGGGCCAGCTCGCGGGTGAGAGATAGAGATATTGTCCTCGCTCCCACCGAGATAATCGTAGATTCTTACCAGACCCCTATCGTTACCGACCCTTTTTCGATTCCGCTCAAAGAGAAACTTGATTTTCTATTGTTTTTAGACGGTCTCATGGCAAGCATATCCGGCGTCAACCAGACCGAGTGTATGATGACTTTCATAAAGAGAAACAAACTTTTCGCCAGCTCGGAGGGCTCGATAATCGAGCAATTGATAGTTCAGAGCGGGGCCGGAGTCACTGCCACTGCCATGCAGAGCCACAGGCAGATGGGCACAAGGTCTTATCCCAATTCCAGCGGGCAACATCAGACCAAGGGATACGAACTCATCGGGGAATTAGATTTTGAGAAGAACGCCGTGAGGATCGCCGGGGAGGCGGTGGCAGTTCTCGGTGCGAAAGAGTGTCCCTCCAGAAGCACCACCATAATCTTGGACGGGCCGCAGGTATCACTCCAGATCCATGAATCGATCGGGCATGCCCTGGAGCTGGATAGGGTGTTCGGGGCAGAAAGGAACTTCTCCGGAACCAGCTTCGCCACGCCGGAAAAGCTAAATAGCCTCAAATACGGTTCGGAGATAGTGAACGTGACAAACGATTCCACGGCACCCTTCGGCCTGGGAACCTTCGGTTACGATGACGAAGGAGTGAAGGCATCTAGAAGCTTCCTGATCAAAGACGGCATTCTGGTGGGCTATCTCTCCTCCCGTGACACCGCGCCCAAGGTAGGCACGTCCAGCAACGGCTGTATGCGGGCGTCAGGCTGGGCCAACGTTCCCATAGTCCGGATGACCAACACTAATCTCCTGCCCGGGGACAAAAGCTTAGAGCAGATGATCTCCGAGGTGGACGACGGAATCTACATGCAGACGGTTCGCACCTGGTCTATCGACGACACCAGAGAGAACTTTCAGATGGGCTGCGAGATCGGATGGGAGATCAAGAACGGCAAGTTGGGCGACATGATCAAAAGTCCATCCTACTCAGGAAACACGGTTGAGTTCTGGAATTCCTGCGATGCTATCGGCAACCAGGAACAGTGGGAAATCTGGGGCACTCCCAACTGCGGCAAGGGTCAACCGGCACAGAACATGCCCACCAGCCAGGGCGCCTCACCGATTAGAGTCAGAAATGTCAAGGTGGGCAGCTGATCAAATGAGCGTTCTTAGGAGAGAATCCAAAGATGATGGAGAAAGAGAAGGCATTTGAGATTCTGGAGAAGGGGCTCAAATCCTCTGAGGCCGATCAGACGGAATTGCTATTGATGGGGGAGAAATTTTCATTCACCCAGCTTGTGGAGAACGTGATTCGCCAGAATATCTCCCGACTCGATCATACGGTCATGGCAAGAACGATTCTGGGCAAGAAGATCGGGGTGGCGGTTACCAACCGGATCGACGAAGAATCGGTGAAGCAGGTCGTAAACACCGCCGCGGAGATAGCCAGCTTTCAGAAAGAAGACCCGGATTTCGTCTCCCTTCCCTCCTCATCACCGGCTCCGGAGGTCAAAGGATTCTATAAAAAAACCGCCAGGTATTCCCCTCTGGCAAGAGCAAAGGACATAGAGAAGGTGGTCAAAAGGTGCAAGGACCAGGGACTGTCGGGCACCGGGGCTTTTCAGACCGAGACCAACTTAACGGCCGTGGTGAATTCGCTGGGGACAAGACAGTTCTTCGAGGAGACCAAGGCGCATTTCTCGCTCACCTCCAGCACAAAAGACGGGGTCTCCGGTTGGGCGCAAGGATACGACCGGGACGTCGGTAAGATCGATGTGGAGAAGGTCACGCGCAGGGCAAACCTCAAGGCCGTCCTGGCCAAAGATCCGATCGATCTTCCCCCGGGCAAGTACACCGTCATCTTAGAAGAGGCGGCGGTGGCATCTTTCCTGCTGTTTCTTGGCTTCCTGGGCTTCGGAGCCAAGAGCTTTCTTCAGGGACGGAGCTTCATGGCCAGAAATATGGGAGAGAAGATCACCAGCGATAAGATCAGCGTTGCGGAAGATCCGTTCCACCCCTCGATGAACGCTCTGCCATTCGATTTTGAGGGCGTGCCCAAGAAGAGAGTACCCCTGATCGAAAACGGAATAGCCAAAGGCGTGGTTTATAACTCCTACTATGCCAACAAAGCGGGCGTGGAATCGACCGGGCATGCGCTTCCACCCAATAACACCTTCGGGCCGTATCCCAAGAACATGGTCATGTCTGGCGGAGAATCCAGCACCGGGGAGATGATCGCATCGACCGAGAAGGGAATCTTAATCACCCACTTCTGGTACATCAACTACATGAATCCCATGAAAACGCAGGTGACCGGGACCACCAGAGATGGAACCTTCTTAATCGAGAACGGAAAGATCAAATCGGCCGTGTCGAATATGCGCATTGGCCAGAGTATCCTGGAAGCTTTCTCCAATGTGGAGTTGATGAGCAAAAAAAGGAAGCTTTGCCCTCAATTCAGCGTGGTGATGTACGTGCCGGGGATGAAGATAAAGGATTTTACGTTTATAGGAGGGTAGGTTGACAAGGCGGTCAACGGATTTAGCGGATGTAACGGAAACAATCGGTTTAATCCGTTCCATCCATTGACCGATTGGGTTTGATTTCAGAACAAGCAAACCGGTCAACGGATTTAACGGATGCAACGGATGGAATCTGTTTAATCCGGTTCATCCGTTGACGGCCTTGCGCAACGTTATGACAGAGCAGATTCCCCATCAAGATTTGACCTATGAGATCCATCGGCGCCGCAATGGAGGTTCATTCACAGGTAGGACCTGGGTACAAGGAGGAGATCTACCAGAAGGCTTTGGAGATTGAACTGAGAAATCGTAAGCTTGAGTTTGAACCCCAGAAGACGGTTGAGGTGAAATTCAAGGGAGAGATGATAGGGCTGCAGATTCTTGATTTTTGGGTTGATGGCAAGGTGGTGGTGGAAATAAAAGCTCTATCGCACTTGGATTCGACTCACGAAGCTCAGTTGATCTCGTATCTGAAAGCCACAGGCAGCGAAGTTGGCTTGTTGATAAACTTCGGAGCGAAGAAATTGGAGTATAACAGAATTCTTCCTCCCACAAAAGTAAAGGAATGGTCAACGGACTAAACGGATGTAACGGATAGAATCTGTTCCGTCCGCTGACCGACAAACAAACCGAGGATTACCATGTTTACTCGCAGAAAATTCCTGAAGGTATTTGGCCTGGCCAGTCTGGCGTTTTCGTTCTTGCCCGCGATCTTCGCCAAGAGATCGTTCTCGAAACCCTCACATTATGGCGAGGTAAGGTACGGGGTTAGAAACTGGCTTTGTGGATTCCCCCGCAGAGGCTGTTCCACCCCGGGTCTGACCTTAGATCGTCTTGGAGAAGCACAAAGGGGTTTGCAGGATCTTGTCTCTCGATCTTCCTATGAGCAATTCTTGTCTTGACATTCTAAATCAGGCAGTATCCAAGCTACGATCGGAAGGGATTGACCGCCCCCGCACCAATGCGGAGCTTCTGTTAGGGGCGGTTCTTAATGCGAAAAAGATAGAGCTCTACTTAGACCGCGACCGCATCTTAACTCTCCAGCAAATAGAGAAATTCAATAAGTACATCCGGGAGAGAGTCTCTGGAAAGCCGCTTCAATATATAATCGGAAGCACGGAATTCTTCGGTCTGGAGTTCCAGGTGAACGAAAGCGTCTTGATTCCCCGCCCAGAGACCGAGACCCTGGTGGAGACGGTCATCGAGCTCCTCAAGGATTGCCCCCAGCCCAAAATCATTGACCTGGGTACAGGGTCGGGAGCGATCGCCATTAGCCTGGCCAAGAACGCGACCGGTTCCTCTGTTTTTGCCACCGACATCTCGCCTGATGCCTTGAAGGTGGCCGAAGAGAACGCCAGGAGAAATAAAGTGGAGGATCAGATGGATTTCCTTTGTGGTGATCTGTTTGAGCCATTAAGAGGTCGGAATCTTGAGGGAGCGATCGACTGCGTGGTTTCGAATCCTCCTTACGTGAGTGAGGAGGAATTTGACCATCTCCCCAAAGAGGTGAAGAACTATGAGCCGATCGTAGCGCTCAGAACGGAGGATGAGGGTACGTCATTCCACGGGAAGATAATCGAGAATTCGCTTGATTTCCTAAAGGTAAATGGAATATTGATATTAGAGGTGGGGCTGGGCCAGGCGGGTCGGGTAGCTGGTTTGATTCGAGATAGGAAAGAGTTTAAAGATACGGTAATAAAGAAGGACCTGGGGGGGATAGAAAGAATCGTGCTGGCGCGCAAAGCGTAACCCTGAAAGATTGGGGGTGAGAATGCGACTAAAAATCCTCTTTTCCGCCTCGATTATTTTCGCCATTCTGATTCTTCTTTTCTGTTCACAAACATTCGCTACCAAAAGCTGGTTGTCAGGCATGGGGGATTTGTCCATTGTGATCGAGGATGAATCCAACATGATCAATCTGTGGGATTTCGCCCAAAACCCTGCCGGGTTACTCTCGGATGAGAGAGGATCGGTACTGCGAGCTGATTTCTCTTGGGATGCATATAACGTGACGGACTGGCGTTGTGGAAAATATCCTCACTTCTACAAATGCGAAGTAGAGGGAGACGTTAGGCAAGTTCCAACCTTCATGGTATTTCGTAGGGAAGGGGACTTCGCCTTGGCTTTGGAAAGCGACTACTTCCTCCGTCAGACTGACTTCAAGGAAACAAGGAGTAAATTGACACGTCCGAAGGTATTTCTAATCTTCTCAAAAAGTCTGGGTCTCAGTACCGCTGTCGGCGCAGATTTTGGATATACAGAGTATTCTTCAGAATTGAGATTCAGAGAGACCCACTCAACGGTGCGTTTCAAAACCAGCTACTTTCGGGCAAGGATCGGCGCGGAGAGAGAGCTTTCACCAGGGGTGAATTTAGCTGCTCTTCTGGGATATGATTCCATGGATTCGGACGAGGCCTATTACACTTCGAATTTTCACACCTTCTGGGTATCGCTCCAGAGCATCGTGCAGATTGAGCAAAAACTCAAACTGGGGTTGGAGACAGTCTTCAATCTGAGGAGAGCGGATTATTGGAGTAGTCCGCAAGGGAATGAAAGCTACTATTTCACCCGTCTGAGGCTGAGGGGGGTCTATGATCTAACAACTTCGCTTCAGCTCGGGGTCTTTTTCTTTCATAACGAATTGTTCTCTGACTCTCATTATCCGCTTGAGGCATTTCTCTGGCCTGTTTCGCCGGATGCTTTTGCTGTAGAGCACTTGGGCTTTGGATGTTCATACAAGTTCCATAGAAATCTTTTGGCGGGCCTGGAATACCATTTCAGGAATTCCTCAGAGCCTGACGGAAATCGTCCTGATTGGGGTGCACTACATGAGTCTCTAAACTTTGGGGTGGAGGGAAAACTCTCAGAAGTGGTATCTCTCAGAGGCGGATACATTAGAACGGGGTCCACTCGTAATCCTGTAGTCGGATCGCCCGGCTGGGCTATTACTCGGGAGAATGCATTCACCTTAGGATTTGGATACCGGCGGCCTGAATGGAATTTGACCTTTGACCTTTCATATCGGTATGCTTTCCGGAAACTCAGGCAATGGCATATAGGTTGGGACGTCGAGTCGGGAAGCCATGTCTTTGCGCTCTCTTTGAAAAAAGTCTTATAGTATCGCAAAGGTCGGGATCGAACCGGATTTCCGGTGATTGCCCCCAACAAGATGAAGAGCGGAGATGGTAGCCGCAGACTTTAGTCTGCGCAGGGCGGGGCCAGGCCTAAGGTAGCTGTCCACACTCCATTTCCCTTGACAAAGCCCGGCCGATTTGATATTTTCCACCTAAACGAAACGAGGAACCCTTCAGAGCGCGACAGGGTAAAATGTCCAATTCGAGAGAAACAACAAAAGTGGAGCAGACAGCCGGAACTCCGACGAGAACCACTACTTTTCGTAAGATCGCGTGAAGCAGAGCCGACTTAGAAAGGCTCTGCTTTTTTGTTTCTGACCAGCAGAGAAGGAAAGAATCCATGTCTGACAAGATGCTTGCAGTTATGAAAAAGGAGAGGGCGCCCGGAGCCGAGCTGGCGACGGTGGATATTCCGAAGATCAAGCCGGATGAGGTGCTGGTGAAGGTGAAGGCCACCTCCATCTGCGGAACGGATGCGCACATCTACAACTGGGATGAGTGGGCAGCCAGCCGGATCAAGCCCCCCATGATCTTCGGGCATGAGTGTGCCGGCGAGGTGGTGCAGGCGGGCGACTTGGTGAGAAGAATCGACGTGGGTGATTATATCTCAGCAGAAACCCATATCCCCTGTGGACGTTGCTTTCAGTGTCTGACCGGAAAGCAACACATCTGCCAGAACCTCAAAATTCTGGGTGTTGACACCGATGGCTGTTTCGCCGAATACGTGGCAATTCCGGAGGTTTGTGCCTGGAAAAACGACAAGAGCATCCCTTTCGAGACTGCCTCGGTTCAGGAGCCTTTTGGAAATGCGACCTACACCGTGATGGAAAGTGAGGTCTCTGCCAAGATCGTCGCCATAATGGGTGATGGACCAATCGCCTGCTTTGCCACGGGTATCGCCCGTGCAGTAGGAGCGGCAAGGATATTTGCCGTGGGAGAGTTCCCCTATCGGGTGAACCTGTTGAAGAAAATGGGTGCTGACGTGGCCTTGAGCATACTCACCCACGATCCAGTGAAGGAGATCATGGACGCCACATCCGGTGAGGGAGTGGACGTGGTTTTAGAGATGGCCGGAGTGCAAAAGGCGATTGATGACGGCTTCAAGATCTTAAAAAAGGGGGGAACTTTCACCGCCTTCGGGATCCCCTCATCCAAGGTGGAGATCGATCTCGCCAATGGAGTCGTATTCAAGGGAGCGAAGATCATCGGCATAAACGGAAGATTGATGTTCGACACCTGGTTTCAGTTGAGCAATCTGTTGAAGTACAAAAAGGTGGATGTCTCGCCGGTGATAACCCATAAGATGCCGCTGAAGGACTTTCACAAAGGGATGGAAGCGGTGATCTCCTCGAAAAGAGAAGTGGGGAAGGTGGTGTTCTTTCCCGAGGCGAAATAAATGAGATTTGGAATGCAAAAGTTTGGTTTAGGAGGTTGAAAATGGGTACAGCCCAGGCAAAAGCAGAGGTGTTCTGGATGGCTTTCAAGGGTCTGCCAAAGAAAGAGAGGGAATCCGTTATAGAAAGGTTGCTGAAGGATAAGGAGTTTATGGAAGACCTGATTGACCTTGCCACTCTAAGACAGCGCCGTAAGGAGCCTTCACGGCCCCTCCAGGATTATCTGGCTGAAAGGAAGACCCGGGGGGATTGATGGCTTATGCGGTTTATCTGAAGAGGTCGGCAGAGAAGGAATTGGATCGTTTACCTGCCGAGGCTCACGATAGAGTGGTAAGACGGCTTCTGTCTCTCCGACATAACCCTCGACCTCCCGGGACGAAAGAACTTCACGGCCGAGAGGGATACAGGGCGAGAGTCGGCGATTACCGAATCCTATATCTGGTTAGTGAAGAAGAGAAAAAGGTAGAGATAGTTTCCATTGCTCATCGTAAGGAAGCCTATCGTTGAACAGGCATCAGTTCGTCACGGATTTGTCCTGATCCCGCCTTTGGCAGGAGAACGGACCGGGGCGTTCGATACCGACAGGCACTCAGTAGTAAGGAAAAAGAAGGTTTTAGCAAGAGCTGTAAGTGAACAGCTTTGTTGGTTCTTCGTATAGTTGAAGAACGATATATCCGGGAAAAAGGAGAGATTGACAGTAACGGAATTGAAAGGACAAAGGAGTTATCTGAGATGAGCAACATCGGTTCTTATGAAGAAAGATGCAAAGATTTTGACTGGTCTATTGCCAAAAAGGAACTTTCGTACAAGAAAGGTGATGCCATTAACATTGGCTACTATTGTTCGGACAGAAACTGCGAATCGGGTCTGGGCAGTAAGTTAGCCTTAATCTGGGAAAGCTTCACCGGCGAACAGAAGAGGTTTACCTTCGAGGATCTGAAGATCCACTCGAATTCATTTGCCCATCTGTTAAGCCAAAAGCTGGGGCTGAAGAACGGCGACCGCATCGTCATCTTCATGGACAAGATTCCCGAGCTCTACTTTGCCTTCCTGGGAATTCTGAAGATGGGAGGAGTCGTGGTTCCCCTCTTTTCCGCTTTCGGAGAGGAGTCACTCCTTACCCGGCTACAGAACTGCAGCGCCTCGGCTGTTTTGACCACCAGAAAGCTTGTTCCCAGAATCAGAAAGATCAAAGACAGGCTCCCGGATCTAAGGCATGTCGTGATTATGTCGGAGGATGAAAGCATTCCCCTGAAAGAGCGGGAGATGGCGTTTTCATATAGCAAAGCTCCCCGGATGGAGTCATTTGAACACTTTCCAGCCACCGCGGAGACACCATCCGTGCTCCACTATACCTCAGGAACAACCGGCCAGCCCAAAGGAGCTTTGCACGTTCACTCCTCTATTTTCTCTCAATACCTGACCACCAAATGGGTTTTAGATTTAAGAACGGAAGATATTTACTGGTGCACGGCTGACCCGGGATGGGTTACCGGCACGTCATATGGAATCATCGGGCCCTGGAGTCTGGGCATAACCCAGGTGGTGCTGGATGGAGGCTTTGTTCCGGCCAAATGGTATGAATTCATCCAGAAACACAAAGTAACAGTCTGGTATTCCGCCCCTACCGCCATTCGGATGCTTATGAAGGCGGGCAAGGAGATCGTTAAGAAGTTTGATCTTTCGTCCCTCCGACACCTGTGCTCTGTGGGTGAACCACTGAACCCGGAAGCTGTAATCTGGTCTGAGGAAGTTTAGGGTTTACCCTTCCATGACACCTGGTGGCAGACAGAGACCGGGTGTATTCTGGTTTCAAATTACCCCGGGATGAAGATCAAGCCGGGGTCCATGGGCAAAGCCTTTCCCGGCGTAACGGCCGCTGTTTTGAGCCACGAATTCGAACCCATTGCCGAAAAAGATAAACCCGGACTCCTGGCGCTCAAGCCACCCTGGCCCTCTATATTCCGAACCTACTGGAACAACGAGAGTGGCTATGAGAGCAAATTCAAGAACGGGTGGTACATAACCGGCGACAGATCAAGCATTGATGAGGAGGGCTATTTTTGGTTTATGGGACGGGACGATGACGTGATCAACGTTGCCGGACACCTGGTTGGCCCTTTCGAGATAGAGTCCGTACTTTTAGAACATGAGGCCGTAGCAGAATCTGCCGCCATAGGAAAGCCGGATGCGATGAATATGGAAGTGGTTAAAGCTTTTGTGGCATTGAAACCCGGATTTGAGCCAAGCGATGATCTGGAACTTGAGATCATGAACTTCATTCGCAAGAAGTTGTCATCCATCGCCATGCCCCAGGAGATCGAATTTGTGGACTCCTTGCCCAAGACGAGAAGCGGGAAGATCATGAGAAGAGTTCTGCGCGCCCAGGAGAGAGGAGAACCGGTGGGTGATCTTTCGACACTCGAAAACGATTAATCCACCAGCCTTGTGGGATTTTGTTTTGATTTCGATAATTCTGTAAGTTCTTGAAAACCAGAACAGGAGGACTTAAGTGAAAGAGGAGCTGATTGAGTACATCATGAAGGAATTCGTGGAAGACCCGGACGAGGAGATCGAGGAGACTACCCCTTTGATATCCTCGGGATTGATCGATTCGCTCTCCGTGGTGTCTTTGGTGGCATTCATAGACAAGAAATTTGGGGTGAAGATACCGGATGAGAAGGGAACGGTTGATAATTTCGAGACGGTAAACAAGATCATTGAAGTAATCAACGAGTTTAAGACATGAGTTAACCGTCCCCTGTTCGTCACGGGCTTGTCCTGAAAGGCTTCTTCCTGAACAGACCCGTCCCGCCTCGCACTAAGTGCACTCGCAGGAAGTGATATGTAGTGGATGATAAGGGGAAAAGTCATATGAACAAATTAATAGCTGTTGTTGATGACGAACCGGATATTGTAGAGCTCATTACCCATCATTTGAAAAAGGAGAGATTTGGGGTAAAAGAGTTTTACGATGGCAGAAGTCTGCTCTCTTATCTTAACACCACTCTCCCCGACCTCATAATTTTAGACCTGTTGTTACCAGAGATAGATGGGTTGGAGGTTTGCCGTATACTTAAAAACAACGAGAGAACTTCTTCTGTTCCCATTATAATGCTCACTGCTAAAGGGACAGAAACCGACAGGGTGGTTGGGTTAGAATTGGGAGCTGATGACTATATGGTGAAACCCTTCAGCCCAAGAGAACTTCTTGCCAGAGTAAAGGCGGTATTAAGAAGAGTGGAAGCAAAGGTAGAGAAACCAAAGTTAATTAAGATAGATGATTTATTGATAGACTCAGGAAAATTTGAAGTGACGATAAGAAGTAGAAAAATCGATCTAACCATCACAGAGCTTAGAATCCTCACCATCCTTGCTGAAAGACCGGGATGGGTCTTTACCAGGAGTCAACTGCTTGATAGATTATGGGGAGAGGATAAGATTGTCCTGGAAAGGACCATTGATGTTCACGTCACGCAACTGCGAAAAAAAATGGGGGAGCTGGGGAGGTTAATTAAATCAATAAGGGGGATTGGTTATAAGTTTGGGGAATAACAAATGAGACGAATGAGGATTATGTGGAAACAGTTTTTTTGTTATTTTTTGATCATTGTTTTCACATTCTCGGCGCTTGTCTTTTTCACTTCGAAAGAGGTAAAGAGACATCATATAGCCACCTTAGAATCCAATCTTGAGCATTATGGTGAATTGGTCAAGAAGATGGTTACAGATTTAGTGATTTCCGGGAAGGCAAAGGAAATCGACGCTCTTGCTAAAGAAATGGGCAAGAAGGTAGGTGTTAGAATTACAGTCATAAGGAAGGATGGTTTAGTTCTGGGAGATTCAAAAGAAGACCCAACTAAGATGGAGAATCATGCTTCACGAATCGAGCTGATACAAGCTTTACAAGGCCGAATTGGGAAAAAGATACGATATAGCACAACATTAGAAGAAGAAATGCTGTATGTGGCCGTCCCCATAATAAATGCAGGCGAAACTATAGGGTCCGTTAGGACAAGTTTCTTCTTCAGGAAAATAAAGGAGAACGTATCGTCTATAAATCAAAAAATCATTTACTCGGCCGTTGCATTGATGGTCCTCGCTTTATTGGTTTCCTTTTTGTCTTCACGGGCACTTGCAAAACCCATAAAAGAGATTGCACTCACTGCTGGAAAAATAAGAGATGGTGATTTCGGAGCGAGAATATTCATAAAAAGCAAAGATGAGTTAGGTGAACTATCGGACACCCTTAATGAGATGGCTCGTGAGCTACAGAGGTTATTTCTTAACCTGAACTCAGAAAGAGAGGAACTTCAGGGAATTATCTCAGCCATGGTTGAGTGCCTGGTTGTTCTTGATAGAAATGGGAAGGTCGTTTTATCAAACAAGAGCTTTATTGATATGCTTGGTATTTCACCTGATATATCCATCATTGGAAAACGTTATTGGGAGATTTTACGAAGCACGGATTTTAATGAATTGGTCAAATCAGCATCTGAGACTGATGCCCCCCAGAACAGAGAAACTCGCATTGGCGAAAAGATCTTCTGGGGTAACGGGATTTTGGTATCTAAAGAACAGGATAGAAAAATAATAGTGGTATTACATGATATCACCGGGATTAAGCGGTTAGAGAAAGTAAAAGCCGACTTCGTTGCAAACGTCGCCCATGAGTTAAAAACGCCACTCACTTCCATAAAGGGATTTGTAGAAGCCCTTGAAGATGAATTAGGTTTTGAAAAGCACCATTTGGATATCATAAAAAGGAATATTGAAAGGTTAACGAATATTGTCTCGGACCTGCTTTTGCTTTCTGAACTCGAAAGCAGGGAACGGAGATTTCAGATAGAGGAGGTCAATTTAAAAGAGATGGTTGGTGACATCTTGAAAATCTTTGAAAAGCAATTAAAAGAGAAGAAAATTAGTTTCGGACTTGATATACCAGCGGAGCTCCCTCGGATAAAGGCAGATCCCTTTTGGCTTGAGCAGGTATTTATGAATTTAATAGATAATGCAATCAAATATACCGAAGAGGGGGGAATCAAAGTTGATATATGCTCTGGAAATGGAGATATAAGGATTACGATTCAGGATACGGGAATAGGTATACCCAAAGAAGACTCATCAAGAATATTTGAGAGATTTTATGTGGTTGACAAATCCCGCTCCCGTAGATTTGGTGGAACAGGCTTGGGGCTCTCTATTGTAAAACATGCGGTGCTTGCTCATAATGGAAAAATAGATGTGAAAAGTGAAGTAGGAAAAGGTTCAGAGTTCATTGTTACCTTGCCCCTTATCCCCCCTTCTTGAATCTTCACCACCCTCCCCTTTAAATCTTAACACAAAATTATTATTTCCCTTATATGCAATTAACAATCTGAGATTCATTGTTGCTTTGACAATCGAGTTGTAATGATTTAAGCCGTGAAAGGAGGATTGGTCAAAAAAACAGAACTCCGCAGATCTGGGGCGGAGGATAAAAATGACCCGGAGGAACAAAAAAAGGATAAGGAGGGAAAATGCAGAAGATCTTAGCCGTTGTGGTTTTTATACTATTACCCGGGTTAGGTTGTGGGATTGCCTTTGCTCAACAGACAACCTTTGAAATGTATTTGTGGAACAGATATACGCTTGAAAGGGTAGCGGGTGAGACCAAGAAAAGCGAGTTTGCTCTCAAAAGAGGGTATCTTCGATTGGACCACAAATTCTCGGAGAATATAAAGGGCAGGGTCAATCTGGACTTCTTCTCCAGCGATAAAGATGTTCACGGAGCCGGAACAAAGCTTAAGTATGCCTACCTGGATTTTAAAGAGGTTCTTCCTGTTCCCGAGAGCAAGTTCACTTTTGGACTTCAGAAGACCTATTTCGGCACCATCTATGACTGGAAATACATCACTATCCAGAAGGCTCTGGAGGATAAGGAGAAGGTTATCTCGTCCACCGATTATGGGGTCACACTTTTTGGATACATCCCTAAGGGGTTCGGTGAGTATGCGGTATCTATCCTGAACGGTGAAGGCTACAAAAAGACCGGAGGTGAGGTAAATATTAAACCCGCTTATCTCGCCAACCTCAGAGTTATCCCTATACCAGGTGTCACCCTGGGTGGTTCGGTTCTCTATGAAGAGAGGGGGACCGAATATGACAAGCGCCTTTTATATGCAGGGGTTGTCCGAACAGCATTCGGACCTGTGGATATATGGAGTGAATACCTGATGGCTGAGCGGGGAGAATTCAATAATCCCACCAAGAGTTTTGGCCTTATGGTTATGCCCATCCTCAAATTAGCTAACCTTACCGGAGCCGATGTCGAACTTGTTGCCCGCTACGATAAATGGGACAAAGATACTGACATAGAAGATGACGCTCATTCCCGAGTAACTGGTGGCTTCAACTGGTATATTCAACGCAGGGCAAAAGGTAAACCAGCTGTTATGTTACAGGCAAATTACGAGAGGACCTCTTACGAAAATTCGGGTAAAGACCCAAAAGATAACCTGATGGTGCAATTCCGCTGGGAGTTTGCCTCAAAACCATTTTAACGAAAGGAGAGGAAAATGAAGACAAAAACTGTAGTAGGGCTCATCGCTTTGATGTTGATGATCGCAGCCAACCAGGTTTTTGCCTGGGATTGGCCCTGGGCAAGGAAGAAAAAGGCAAATACCATCACACTGACTGGTTCGACCACTGTGCTACCCATCGCTCAAAGGGCAGCAGAAACTTTCATGGAAATTCGTCCAAAGGCGAACATCTCTGTGAGAGGAGGTGGTTCAGGGGTTGGCATTGCTGCGCTTATTGACGGCACAGCAGACATTGCGAGCGCCTCAAGACCGATGAAGACGAAGGAAGTAAAGACAGCACGAGAGAAGGGCGTAAATCCGGTGGAGACGATAATTGCAAGGGATGGTATTGCTATCATTGTTCATCCTGAAAACCCGATAAATGAACTTTCCCTGGTACAGTTGAAGGATATCTATACAGGGGAAATAGCTGGATGGGGTGAGGTGGGTGGGGAGAGCAAAACCATTGTTGTGGTATCGAGAGATGTAGCATCTGGCACGTTTGAGGTGTTCAAGAAACTGATTTTGAAAGGCGGCAAGGCCAAAGATGATGCCCTTATGCTTGCCTCAAACAGAGCGGTTGCGGCAACAGTGGAGCAAGCGCCTGGTGCTATCGGTTATGTGGGCCTGGGCTATATTTCGCCTGATGTGAAGGTGCTCAAGATGGAAGGCGGGCTTCCTTCGTTAGAGGCAGTTGCCAAGGGGGAATACAAACTTGCCCGGCCGCTGTTTATGTATACTAATGGCAAGCCGAAAGGATTGGCAAAGGAGTTCATAGATTTTATCCTCTCACCTCAGGGACAGGGGATCGTTAAGGAACTGGGTTTTGTCCCGGTTAAGTAGAGGATGTAATCGAGGTGGGATTATCCTTCGTCCTTCCTGTAAGGAAGGAAAAATGACAAAGGCACACAAGGAGAGATTGAAATGAGAAGCGAGAAATAACCTATGAAAGAAAAAATGATTAAATATCCATTCCTCCTTTGTGCATTTTTGTCGATTATCTTTCTCTTCGGAATTACCATAACCTTGTTTAAGGAAGGACTGCCACTTTTTAAGAGCGTTGGTGTTTTCGAGTTTATCTTCGGGAGATCGTGGCATCCTACTCATGAGCCACCTGAATTCGGAATATTACCACTCATTCTGGGCTCCCTCTGGGTCACAGCTGGCGCACTTATAGTGGCTGTTCCTTTAGGTATCGGCTCTGCCTTATACATATCACAGTTGGCTCATCCGAAACTAAGGGAATTTCTGAAGCCAACTATCGAACTTCTAGCAAGTGTGCCTTCAGTAATTTACGGCTTCTTCGGAATGGTCTTTTTAGCCCCGCTGGTTCAAAAGGTCTTCAATCTGCCAGTAGGTTTAAACTGTTTCACTGCATCTCTGATTTTGGGAATGATGGCTCTACCCACGATAACAAGTATTGCCGAGGATGCTATTGCAGCCGTGCCCCGAGGACTGGGAGAGGCTTCTTTCGCTTTAGGAGCAACAAAATGGGAGACCATAACCAGAACTATTCTCCCCGCCGCTTCCTCGGGTATTATCACAAGTGTCATCTTAGGGTTGGGGAGAGCCATAGGTGAAACGATGACTGTCCTTATGGTTGCAGGTGGGGCAGCCAAAATCCCGGAATCCATCTTTCAGCCTGTCCGTCCAATGACCGCAACCATTGCCGCCGAAATGGGAGAGACCCCAATGGGAAGTCTACATTATAATGCACTCTTTGCTATTGGACTGGTGCTGTTTTTTGTAACCTTAGGTTTCAATCTATTTGCCGACTGGATAGCTCATAGGAAAGTTAGATGAGAAAATTCAAGCAGGGCATCGGATTTATCGGATTAAGAATTTCTGTTATCGTTGGGATTGTTTTTCTGTTTTCGCTCCTTTTTGTCATATGTATAAATGGGGCCAAAGTATTATCTTTTTCGTTCCTTTTAGAATTTCCCAAGGATGGTATGACCAAAGGCGGTATCCTTCCGGCAATTGTGGGTACATTTCTTCTCGCCATTGGAGCGGTTGGATTTGCTTTGCCATTGGGGGTTTTTGGAGCAATCTACTTAAAGGAATACGCTCGGGGAAGATGGATAAGGATGATAAGGATTGGGATAAATAATCTCGCCGGTGTACCATCTGTGGTCTTTGGGCTTTTTGGACTGGCTATATTTGTTAAATTCCTTGGTTTTGGGGTATCACTCCTTTCCGGCTCACTCACCTTGGGGGTATTGATTCTGCCGGTAATAATAAGAGCGACAGAAGAGGCAATTGGTTCGGTGCCGGAAGATTTTCGAGAGGCTTCTTTTGCATTGGGGGCAACGAAATGGCAAACAGTGAAAGGGGTGGTCTTACCAACTGCTCTGCCCGGTATTCTGACAGGCGCTATCCTTGGTGTAGGTCGAGCAGCAGGTGAGACCGCGCCAATTCTTTTCACCGCCGCCACCTTTTATAATAGACATCTTCCCACTTCAATCTTTGATGAGGTCATGGTCCTCCCTTACCACATATATGCTCTTTTGACCGAAGGAGTAAAACCTGAGTTCCAAGTTCCTATTGCCTATGGAACTGCTATGGTGCTTCTACTTCTGGTTCTGGGAATAAATTCTGCAGCAATGATTACCAGACACCAGGTAAGAAAGGCGAAAAAATGGTAAAAGAGAAAATATTGACGAAAAAACTGAATCTCTGGTTTGGGGAAAATCATGTGTTGGAAGATATAGATATTGCGATTCTCGACAAAGCTATAACTGCAATTATGGGCCCTTCAGGATGTGGAAAGTCAACAGTTTTAAGATGTTTGAATAGAATGAACGATTTGATAGATGATGCCAGGATTAAGGGTGAAGTTTTAATTGATGGGGAAAACATCTATGCCGAGGGTACAGATGTATCAGCGCTTCGCAGGAAAGTCGGAATGGTATTTCAGAAACCTAACCCTTTTCCCAAATCAATTTATGATAACATTGGCTACGGTCTGCGAATAAATGGTGTTAGAGACAAAAGCAGAATCTCTGAAATAGTGGAAAAAAGCTTAAAAGACAGCGGCCTTTGGGAGGAGGTTAAGAATCGGCTTCACTCCTCCGCTATGGAACTCTCCGGCGGACAGCAGCAAAGATTGTGCATCGCCAGAGCCCTGGCTATCGAGCCGCAAGTCATCATGATGGACGAGCCATGTTCTGCTTTAGATCCGGCCAGCACATTCAAAATCGAAGAACTGATGATGGAATTGAAAGAGCAATATACCATCATCATAGTGACCCATAATATGCAGCAGGCCGCCCGGGTCTCAGATTTTACCGGGTTTCTTTATTTAGGACAGCTTATCGAGTTTGGCGATACAAATGACATGTTCACCCGGCCCAAAGAGAAACTAACCGAAAATTACATAAGTGGTCGTTTTGGATAAGATAGGGAGGAGGTGTAGAAATATGGTAAGAGAAGCTTTTCAGGAAGACATGAAGAAACTGGAACAGCAGCTTGTTGCAATGGGCGAGATGGTCACAAAAGCGGTAAATCGTTCGGTGGCGGCGCTGATATCCCGGAACGTGGACCAGGCCAAACAAATCATGCGCGATGATCTCCTTATCAACAGGAAACGATGGGACATTGAGGAAGAATGCATTAACTTAATCGCCACCCAGCAACCGGTGGCCACCGATTTGCGGGAGATCATCGCGCTTCTCAATATCATCACTGATCTGGAGCGTATGGGCGATCATGCTGAGGGAATTGCCAAGATCGTTATCCTGTTGGGGGATGAGCCGCTGGTTAAGCCTTTGATTGATATTCCTCGAATGGCTGAAAAAACAACTGATATGATCAAAAGAAGTCTGGAGGCTTTTGTAAAGCGGGATGCGAAGATCGCAAGGGCGATTTGTAATGAGGATGATGAAGTGGATAGGCTTTACGATCAAGTTTATGGTGAACTTCTGGCATTTATGATAGAAGATCCGACGGCCATTACCCGAGCCACCTACTTGATATGGACAGCTCATAATTTAGAGAGGATTGCTGATCGAGTGACGAACATCTGTGAGCGTATCGTTTTCCTGGTCACAGGTACTATGGAAGAGATTAGTGTCTCCAAATATTAGGACGGACTCCAAAGAAAAACTTGCAAAGAAAGACCACAACTATTATTTTAGTTCTGATCATATCAAGGGGTGCTTCTGTTCGTCACGGACTTGTCCTGAAAGATTTGACCTGAAGGGCTTGTCCTTGTCCCGCCCAGACGGGTGTCCGATACCAACCAGAGGGGTGAGGTAAAGAATTAGTAGGAGGTAATTATGGCTTACGGTAAAGCGAAAGAATTCTATCAGAATGAATTAAAAACCATCAAGGATGGCGGTCTCTACAAGGAAGAACGCTATATCCACACTCCTCAAGGGGCGGACGTTAAGGTGGAGTATCCTGAAGGATCGGCCACCCAGGACGTCGTCAATTTCTGTGCCAACAACTACTTGGGACTCTCCAGTCATCCTGAGGTTATGGAGGCGGCTCGAAAGGGACTGGATGATCGAGGTTACGGGATGTCATCGGTGAGGTTCATTTGCGGCACCCAAGATATTCATCGCGAACTGGAGAGAAAGTTAACCAAATTCTTAGACACCGAAGACACCATCCTCTTTCCCTCCTGTATGGATGCCAACGCCGCAGTCTTTGAAGTGCTGTTGGGGAAGGATGATGCCATCATAGCCGACAGGCTGGTTCACGCCTCCATCGTGGATGGCATGAAGCTGTGTAATGCCCAGCAATATAATTATAAGCATTCAGACATGGCACATCTGGAGGAGAAGCTGAAAGAGGCGGAGAGCGCCCGGTTTCGCATAATCGTCACCGATGGGGCCTTTTCCATGGATGGAGATATTGCCAAACTGGACCAAATCTGTGCCCTGGCGGAAAAATACGATGCTATGGTTTTGGTGGACGATTCTCACGCCACTGGGTTTGTTGGAAAGACCGGGAGAGGAACACACGAGCTGTGCGGGGTGGTGGGCAAGATAGACGTTATTACCACCACCTTAGGTAAGGCTTTGGGAGGGGCTTCGGGTGGTTGTGTTAGTGGTCGAAAGGAGATCGTGGAGATGCTCAGGCAGCGGGGCAGACCATATCTCTTCTCAAACACCGTGGCGCCGGTGATAGTGGCCGCCGCCAATACGGTTTTGGACCTCATCTCGAAAACCACAGACAGGCGGGATAAGCTCGAAAAAAACACCCTGTATTTCAGAAAGAAGATGACCGAGGCGGGCTTTGATATCAAAGAGGGTATTCATCCCATCGTCCCCATCATGCTGTATAACGCCAAATTAGCTCAAGATTTTGCCACGGACCTCTACTACGAGGGGATATTCGTCATCGGATTCTTCTATCCGGTGGTGGCCCGGGGTCAAGCCCGCATACGAGTGCAGATCTCGGCAGATCACGAGATGGAGCATCTGGACAAAGCCATCTCTGCCTTCACCAAGATCGGCAAGAAATACGATATCCTGGGGAAGAAGAAAAAAGAGATTGTGGCGATGTATGGGCTTTAGTTTGATCGAACGGTTTTTGTCAACTTACCCTCCCTCCCGTCTTCTGGCGGGGGGGATTTTTTTAAATTCCTTTACAGAACACTGCCTGCATTATATATTTGCAAAACATAAGAAGGGAGTCTCGTAATGGACAAAGTGATAGCGCTAAACAGCGATAAGATGGGTCATGGGGACGAGGAATTGGGCGCAATTCTCATTAAGAACTTCCTGGGGAAATTGATAGATGCCGAGCCCAAGCCCAGGATGATGGTGTTGTATAACTCAGCGGTGAAGCTGGCAGCCAAAGGATCAGAGGTTATGGAAAGCCTGCACTCCCTTGAGAATCTGGGAGTAGAGATACTCTGCTGCGGCACCTGTATCAATTTCTACGGTCTGGCCGGTCAGATGGAGGCGGGTAGGGTGACCAATATGCCGGAGATCGTCAAGGTGCTGACAGAGGTGCAAACGACGGTAACCCTATGAACCACTTATCCAAAAGAGACTTCTTCGACAAAGAAGCACGCGGCTGGGATGATCGGTGCCATCAGGATGACGAATCAGAGATTCGCAAACTGGTGGAGGGATTCGATCTGAAACCGACGGAATGGGTCCTGGATGTGGGGACCGGTGGCGGCGTTCTGCTTCCTCATCTCGTGCGAAAGGTGGGAGAAGAGGGAACGGTCGTAGGTCTGGATTTCTCCTGGAGGATGATCCGCGAGGCGAGTGAGGCTCGGGGGAAAGAGGTCTTCTGCCTGGTCAACGCGTGCGTACAGAAACTGCCCGTAAAGGGCCACACATTTGACTGTATCACCTGTATGGATGCGTTCGCCCACTTGAATGATAAGAGGGTAGCTTTGAATGAAATGGGCCGAGTTCTCAAAAAGGGCGGCAGGTTGTACGTTTTGCATACGTTAGGGAAAGAGAAGTTGGCGGAGTATCACAAAGAGGTGGGAGGCGTAGTTCGGGACGACGTCCTGCCCACCGACTCTGAGATGAGGAAGATGATGGAGAAGGCTGGATTGAGAGACATCAAAATCCTCGACCAGCCCGGCCTCTATTCGGTCAGCGCAAGGAAGTGAATTGTGAAAGGTAGCAGGCCTCAGTTTCCAGTTGGCAGATTGCACTACTCGCCACTGGGGACTGCCAACTGACAACTGAAATGATCAAGTTCACAAGCAAGGAGATCACCTTAACCGCGCTCTTCATCACCCTGGGGATAACTCTGCCCATCGTCTTCCATCAGGTGGCTCTGGCAGGGAGAATATTTTCGCCCATGCACATCCCGGTCTTTTTGGCCGGGATATTTGTAGGTCCGGTAAGCGGGTTGATCGTGGGGTTGGTCTGTCCGCTCTTAAGCTTTCTGCTGACCGGCATGCCCCCACCCTATGCCGTGCCGCTGATGAGTCTGGAGTTGCCGGTTTACGGAGTTTCCATAGCGATACTCATGAGAATTATAAAGCTCCCCGTTCTGTCGCTTCTTCTTGCCATGATCCTGGGCCGGCTGGCCTTTGCCTTAGGACTTCTTGTCTTCGGACTGTTTTTGGCGCTTCCCTACGGGCCGGAGGCATTCATCAAGGTTTCCGTGATCACCGGGCTTCCGGGTATCGCTCTGCAGCTGATTTTGATCCCGCTTCTGGTTGAAGCTGTTCGGCTGGCCAAGAAATAGCATCTGTGCATCTCCCTCCGGTTTCGATTCGGACTCAGTCATGGTGTTTTCCCCGGTTTGATTCTTCAATCAAAAGCAAGGCGCTTTTGCTGTAGCCTCACCATCTTGTTTCGGTTAACTTCCGACGTTTTCTGCCGATTACTATCTATGAGTTCTTTCACCTTCTGGGGGTGAAAATGGATACATTTGAAAAAGAGTTGAAGAGGATTCAGAAACGGGACTGGCAGATCTGGATTTTGGTGCTCACCGTGCTTTTGGCCTTCGCCACCTTCATCGTGCTGGTGGTTTTCTATTCTGACCTTCAGCAGCTTTACGAAGAGCAGATCGATGCCCGCACGTTCAATTTCCTGCTTCTGGGATTTGTGGCCCTCTCACTTCTGTTCATCGGCTACGTGGTTCTCAAGGAGATGGCACTCAAGAGGCTTCAGCGCCAGCTGATGGCGCAACGGGTGGCCTCCCGGATGCTGGAGCGGCAGATAGCCGAATTTCAGACGGTGCACGATTTGACCAGTCTGGTCAACTCGGAGATGACGCTGTCGGACGTTTTCGACTCCATAACCAGCAAAGCACTGTCCACTTTAGGTGGGGATCAATGCTCGCTTTTTCTCTTAGATCCGGAGATAGGCAAGCTGCGCTGTGTCTCGGTGTGGGGACCCAAGAGCGATCGGGTAAGAGACGCCATAGTGGAGGTGGGCAAAAGCGTTGCCGGATGGGTGATAGAACACGGCGAACCCCTGTATCTGAACGGTGACTTGAAAGAGAGCCGGTTCCGCGAACTGGTCAAAAAGGACAAGAAGATCACCTCCGGTATATGTCTACCCCTGAAGGTCAAGAACGAGACCAAAGGGGTCTTAAACATCAGCCTATTTGGGGAAGAGAAAAGATTCAGCGAATCCGATCTGAAACTTGCCTTAAAATTCGCCGAACATGCGGCCATCGCCGTCGACAGGGCGGGGCTTTACGACCAGTTGAAAAAACAGACCAAGACCTTGCGGAACATCGTCAAGGAGATGAAAGCAACTCAGGGTCAGTTCATCGAGCCAGGGACCTTGAGAGCACTGAGCAACTTAGCCAGTGGAATGGCGCACGATTTCACTGATACGTTGACCACCATTCTGGACAGGATGGAGCTGATCTTAGAAGGCGTGGAGGGAATGTCGACTGCCGAGGATGCCAAGAAGCAGAAAGTCCTGGAATGGTTAAGGGCGACTGAAAAACTGGCCAGTGACGGCGTGGAGACGGCCAAACACATTCAGACGTTTGCCAGAACGTTTCAGACTGGGCCGGAAGAAGATCAAGACATGGAAGAACTGGACGTAAATGCCATCGTTTCCCAGGCCCTGGAGGTCACCAAGACCAAGTGGAAGGATGAGGCAGAGTTGAAGGGGATTGGGATCGAAATTAAAACCGACTTAGGAGAGCTTTCAGATCCGAAAGGTAATTATCCGGAGATAAAGGAAGTGATGACCAGCATGATTTTCAACTCCATCGATGCACTGCCTCACGGCGGCATGATCAGCATCGCCACAAGAATGCGGGATGACAAAGTCCAGATCAAGGTGGCGGATAACGGCCTGGGGATGAACCAGGACGTCACAAGAAGAATCTTTGAGCCCTTCTTCACCACAAAGGAAGAAAAAGGGCGTGGTATTGGTCTCAGCGTGGCTCACGGCATCATCTCCCGTCACGGGGGCGGGATAACCGTCGAAAGCGAGCCCGGCCAGGGTACAACATTTACCATCACCCTCCCCTGCTCGCCACGGACCGAGGTGGCGGCGGAAGAAAGAGTTCAAATAGCCAGCCCGGCAAATCCATGAATTGGGCGCCACCCTCCCTGACAATAATATCTGTTCGAGGTGATCTTGTTTTCTGTATCACGCCCGGCTTTGGGTTAAGTTGTCCGGTTTTGATGCCGATTTTGTTTATTGAACCGTCCCGTCCCAAAACCCGTCCCGCTTTAACATCTTCACCATGGATCAACTCGAAAACGACCTAAAAAAGATCCAGAGGCGAGACTGGCAAGTCTGGGTCCTCGTGCTTACCGTGCTCTTGATCTTCGCCACCTTCATCGTTTTGGTGGTCTTTTACTCCGACGTTCAGGGACTCTACGAGGAACACATAGATGCCTATATGTTTAATTTCCTGCTCTTAGGGTTTGTGGCCCTCTCCTTGCTTTTCATTGGCTACGTGGTGCTGAAGGAGATGTCCATAAAGAAGCTTCAGACTGATCTGATTGCACAACGGATCTCCTCCCAGGTGTTGGAGCAGCGGTTGGCTGAACTTAAGGCCGTATTTGAGGTGACTACCCTGGTCAACTCGGAGATGGAGCTCTCCGGCGTGCTGGACACCATCTCCAGGGAGGCGCTCAGAACCCTGGGCGGGGACCAATCTTCGCTTTTCCTCTATGATCCCCGGATGGGCAAGCTGCGCTGCGTCTCGGCATGGGGCCCACAAAGCGATGTGGTGAAAAACGAAGAGATGGAGGTTGGAAAAAGCGTTGCCGGGTGGGTTATGAATCACGGTAAGCCACTACGTCTGGGTGAGGATCTAAAGGAAAGCCAGTTCTCCGGTTTCATCCCCAAGGACAAAAAGATCTCCTCCAGTCTGTGCGTGCCGTTGATGGTTAAGAAGAAAGCCAAAGGGGTTCTGAACATCAGCCTGTTCGATAACAAGAAGAAATTCACCGAGGCAGATCTGAAGCTGGTCTCGATATTTGCCGAGAATGCCGCCATCTCTATAGAGAAAGCGGAACTTTACGAGAGGCTGAAAAAACAGACTCAAACTCTGACAAACACCATCGACGAACTGAAAGCAGCCCAGGATCGGCTCATTCAATCGGGGAAGTTGAGGGCGCTGGGGAATTTAGCCAGCGGCATGTCGCACGATTTCAACAATGTCTTAGTCGCCATCTCGGACAGGACGGAATTGCTAAGAAGAGACGTGAGCGCGGGAGCGATTCCTGAAAACGCCAGACAGGGTCTCTCGAAATCTCTGCAGGTGATAGAACAGTTGACGGACGATGGAACCAAGACGGTAGACCGGATCCAGAAGTTTGCCCGAACGCTTAAGGCCAGTTCGGAGAAGGATTTTGAGGAGTTGGACATAAATGCCATTGTGCTGGAGGCGTTGTCGACTACCAGACCCGGGTGGAAAGACGAGTCGGGAGCTAAAGGGATTCGCATAGAGATCCAGACCGAACTGGGAGAGCTAT
>CBDUQU010000014.1:0-33220 GCA_965369445.1 uncultured bacterium
CCACAGCATGTACCAGGATGAAGACAAAGACGCCGTCGGCGTAGTGCAAGCGCAGGCACAGATAACCTTTTAGGTTAAGTGCGCGGCGCCCTGCCGACAGAATTTAGATGCTAATCCAGGGGAGGGGGAAGCAATTCCCCCTCTTTTGTTGTATATTCTTTGAGGAGGCAAAACATGTGTTCTGGAGGAGGAGAGAAGGCGAGAGACATCAATGTCAAGGTGAACGGAAAGGACGTTCCGCTTAATCCGTTTGCCACCAATATTCTGGGGAATGCCATCTGGGCGATGATCACGTGCTTGCGTTTGGAAGAGAAGCCCACAAAAGTGGAGATAGTAATCTCGGAATAACCGGGCCAACTCCACCGAGAAGCCTCGGTCGGTAAGACATTATCACAAAGACCCAAGAGAAATCGTTCTCTCTCTGGCGTCAAAAGAAACGTCCTAATGCAGAATGCGAGCGGGATAATTCTGGCTGGGGGGAAGGGGAGCAGGATCAACAAGAACAAGGCGTTGATCACGCTCCCCGACGGGAAGGCCCTGATTCAAAGAAGCATAAGTGTCTTAAAGGAGTTTTTCACGGAGATACTTATTGTCGCGAATAAGAGGGAACCGTACGAAGACTTTGGTGTTCAGGTAGTTGAAGACCTGATGAGGGGAATGGGGCCCTTGGGGGGCATCTTCACCGGCTTGTGTTATTCCACCTCATACTCTAACTTCGTGATCGGCTGTGACATACCGTTTCCCCAACCGGGCCTGATCAGACTGCTCTTGGAAAAACGCGGCGACTACGACGTGGTAATCCCGGAAGCCGCTGGGGAAGTGGAGCCTCTCTTCGCCGTCTATTCAAAGAAGTGCCTCCCTGTGATTCTTCATCATCTCCACGAACGTGATTTGAAAGTCCGCAATATCCTGGCCAGGCTAAAGGTCAGAAAGATTGAAGAGGGAGAGATTAATAGGGTGGATCCGGAACGCCTGAGTTTCTTCAACATCAACACCGACGAGGATCTGCAGAAAGCTCAGGCCAAACTGCTGATGTCTAACTCCGGACACCAGGATTAAAATACTGCTTAATCAAGATCGTCTTCTTAGCTTTGGGAGTCAATTCAAGGGGGGAAAGATTGTAAGGGTCGCTGGCCCAGGCTCCGTAAGATGCCTCCAAAGTGCGCAGAAGGGTCTCTCGGGGATCCCGCCGGAATGCGGCATCTCTGCAGATTTGGCTAACCGGACGAAAGGAAGTTAAATCTCTAGAGGGTCTCGCGGATAGGCAGACAGGTGTTAACGAGGGGGCGAGTTACTTTTCTTTACTTTTCTCAATGATCTCTTCGGCCAAGGAGAGGGCCACGCCGGAGAGCATTACCTCTACTCCCAATTTGGTGAAATCTCCGGACAATACCTCCTGTTTCACGTTGGCATAAAGCGAACAGGCGGCCTGGCTTTCCACCACCAGTCCGGAGACCTTTCCGCCGGTTTCGCCTACGAAGGTGACCTCGCCCAGTTCCTCGCTGACGACGTACCCGGAGCAACTGTGCAGTTGAAGATGTGCATTGCCGGTGTAAAGCACCAGCATGGGTCCCTTTCCCTTGCCCAGGCTAACCTCAGGGTATATTTCCAGAATCAAAGTTCTCCGTCCCTGGTCGGCAGTTATCTTTATGCGGAAGTGGTCCTTCTCCTTGTGCACACTTTCCGCTTTAAGGCAGGCGGAGATTTTGTCAACGTCCTTCTTGGCGAAAATGGGCATGTCTTGGTCCCTTTCTTCAACCCGTTCGGTAGCTCTTCTTCGGGCGGAGTACAACAGCCCGTTAGACGCCTGGTGGTTATTTCTTTTCCTCTGAGTCCTTCTTTTTATCCTCTGCGGGCGGTTCGGGTTTGGTCAGCTCGTCCTGCGTCTCCTTCATGGCCTTTCTGAACTCCCTCATCCCCTTGCCCAAGCCCTGGGCCATCTCCGGGATTTTCTTGGCCCCAAACAGAAGAAGGATCACCAGAAGTATTAAAATCAATTCCTGCGCGCCGATTCCTCCCAACATGGATTACCTCCTTCGGATAGATTCGATCCAGAATAGCATACGTTGGCCTTTACTCTATAGTTCTGCTTTCTTTTTCGACAGATCAGATTGTCTTCTCCTAAAGAAACCACCACCGGAAATAGAGCAGCACCATAATTAAAAACAGGATGCTGACGAAATTTATCTTGACCATCAGGCCGATGGTGAAGCTCACTGCATAAAGATCCACGGTCAGCGGCTTAAATCCGATGGAGATGGCCTTTTCAAAAAGGGTCTTGACTGCACCTTCGGGCAAAAACGATCCTGTGATATCTCCAACAAGTCCTCCCACCACTGCAGCCAGCACTAAAGAGACAAGCAAGAACGTCACTTCACGCGTCTTCACTTACGTTTCTCCTTCACTTCCTTTGGCGGAAGAAGTCGACTATTGACTCGAAGATGTATTTCCCGTCGTCCGATCCCAGTATCTTCTCCGAGGCCCTCTCCGGGTGAGGCATCATGCCCAGCACGTTCCTAGTCCGATTACAGATTCCGGCGATGCTCTCCAGGGAACCGTTGGGGTTCGCCTCCGGGGTGACCTCTCCGCCCTTATCGCAATATCTGAAGACTATCTGGCGATTCTCCTTAAGCCGCCTTAAGCCGTCTTCCGGTATGAAATAGTTTCCGTCGGTGTGAGCTATCGGAATCTTGAGAACCTGCCCCCTCCTGCAGAGGTTGGTGAAAGGAGTATCCTGCTCCTCGGGCCGGACATGGACGAACTTGCATATGAAACGGAGGGAGGTGTTTCGCAGCATGGCCCCGGGAAGAAGACCCGCCTCTAAGAGTATTTGGAAGCCGTTGCAGATTCCCACCACCAGTCCGCCGTCTTGGGCAAAATCCATCACCTTCTTCATGATGGAGGAGAACCGGGCGATGGCGCCGGTCCGCAGGTAATCGCCGTAGGAAAAACCGCCGGGTAAGATGATGCAGTCGCAGCCGCGAAGAGAGGTATCCTGGTGCCACAGGAAATCAACGTCCTGTTTTATCACGGTCTTGATCGCCATGAAGGCGTCATAGTCGCAATTGGAGCCGGGGAAAACTATCACGCCGAATTTCATTTGACTATCTCGAAGTTAAATTTCTCTATTACCGGATTGGTCAGAAGCTTTCGGCAGATCTCGTCTATCAGCTCCTCAGGTTTTCCTCCACCGTCTTTCTGGAAGGTAATCTCGAAGATCTTTCCCGACCGAATCTGCTTTATCCCCTGATAGCCCATGTCGTCTAAGGCTCTCTCTATGGTAGACCCCTGAGGATCCAAAACTCCATCCTTGAGCCTGACATACACTACCGCAAAACCATCTTGCTTTTCTATGCTCATGATATCCGCCTGCTCCTTTTTGAAATTTCCGCTTCCTCAGCTAAAAATAGCTTCCTTGAGCAAGTTTGCAAAGGAGTTTTTTTCGTTTGTCGGTGAGTTAACTCTCTTCCAGTTCGGGTTAAGTTGTCAGATGTTCTGGTGCTCCGAAAGATAAATCCTTGCTAATGTCTGAATTTTTAGAATGGCCTGCGTGTACTTCCTTTAGATCGAGCCCTCCGGTCTTTCGGCCTTGAACAATTCATAAGCGCCTTTGGCAAATCCGGAAAGGACGTAGAGCATGCCAAAGGGAAACAGTGCCAGCCGGGGATTGATTATCAAGGCTACCAAAAACACGAAGAGATAGACCAGCTTGATCCTGTTTCTTCTGTCGCCGAAGGAAAACTTGGGCAAAGTCTCGTATTCTATTCCACTCACCATCAGCCCGGAAAAAACGACGATCATGGTGATCATGACCTTGGGAAATCTTAAGGTTCCCCATATCTCGTAGCATAACAGGATGTAGCTCACCAGCGTCACCGCCGCGGTAGGAATGGGCAGGCCCACATAGGGGAGCTTCTCCTCAAGCTTGGTCTGCTGGAGATTGAATCGGACCAATCGGAAGACGCCGCACAGGATGAAAACAAAACCCAGCATCGATCCCCATCTCCCTAAAGGGTAGATGTTCAGATTGTAGAATAGCACTACGGGTGCTACCCCGAAAGAGAGGAGGTCGGCAAAGGAATCCAGCTCCATGCCGAAACGGGAGGGTACTCCGGCGAACCTGGCCACCTGCCCGTCGAGGACGTCGAAGAAGGCAGCCAAAACTATCATCCACGCAGCAAAGATCGGCTCTCCATCGAAGCTGTATAGAATCGACACGAAGCCACAAAACATGTTGCCTACGGTGAATATCCCCGGGAAAAATCCTTTAATGTTTCTCACTTCTTGAACACCCCTATGACGGTTTCTCCGGCCCTGACTTTTTGTCCCGGTTTTACTCTTATTGCCACGTTTTCAGGCAGAAGATGGTCAACCCTTGAGCCGAACTTGATCATTCCAAGACGCTGCCCCGCGCTCAGCTTATCTCCCGATCTCACCTTACACACGATCCTACGCGCGATGATCCCCGCTATCTGCTTTATGATGACCCTTCCATGCGCATTCTCTATGCCCAGTTCGGTCTGTTCATTCTCCGACGAAGCCTTGTCCTTGAACGCGGGAAAAAACTTGCCCGGATTGTACTTAAAATATTCCACCTTCCCGGAAATGGGGGCACGGTTGACGTGTACGTCGAAGACCGACATGAATACGCTCACCAAAGTTCCCTGCCCGCCAACGAACTCCACGTTCTGGAAAGGCTTTACTGAGATAATCTTGCCGTCTGCCGAGGAGAGAATCAGATTCCCCGCTTCGGGAGCCTTTCTTTCTGGGTCTCGGAAGAAAAAGATCAGAAAGAGCAAAAGGAGAAAAGCGATTCCGGCAAACGGAAGAAGTATCAGGTGAGAACCAGCAGCCCACGCTGAGAATAGAATGAGTGATATCCCCAGAGTCGGAAGAACGAATGTGAACCCCTCTCTCGTCATTTGAATACCCGTCTGAAGATGTAATTCACGTTCCTCAGGTAGTAATTCAGATCAAAACACTCTTCTATCCTATGTTTGCTTAGATATTTTGTTACTCTTCTATCTTTTTGAATCAATTCCTTGAAATTCCCGTTTTCCTTCCAGGCTTTCATAGCGTTGTCTTGGACTATGCGGTAAGCAAGATCCTTGGATGGAGTCTTCTGGCCAAGCTCCAGAAGCAAACGCCCGGAAAAGATCATTCCTCTTGTCTTATTCAGGTTGGCCATCATGTTTTCAGGATATACTAAGAGATTCTCCATTACCCGGTTGAACTGGACCAGCATGTAGTTCACCAGAATGGTGGAATCGGGGATTATGACCCTCTCCACTGAAGAGTGGGAGATGTCCCGCTCGTGCCACAGCGCCATGTTCTCCATGGAAGCTTCGGCATTGGTTCTGACCAGCCGGGCCAGACCACAGAGCCTCTCGCAGGTGATGGGATTTCTCTTGTGCGGCATGATGGAGGAGCCCTTCTGGCCCTTGCTGAAGCCTTCCTCCAACTCCAGAATCTCGGTCCTCTGCAGGCTCCTTATCTCGGTGGCGAATTTCTCGATCGAGCCGGCGATAAGCGCCAGAGTACACAAGAACTCGGCATGCCGGTCTCTTTGGATTATCTGGGTTGATATGAGGGCGGGTTTGATTTTCAGCTTCCTGCAAACGTACTGCTCTACTTTGGGATTCAGATTAGAGAACGTTCCCACGGCCCCAGAGATCTTTCCCACGGAGATGGTCTCGATTGACCTTTTCAAACGTTCGACGTGTCTTCTGACCTCGGTAAACCAGAGGGTGAACTTAAGGCCCAACGTTATCGGTTCGGCATGGACCCCATGAGTCCTGCCCATCATGGGGGTATGCTTGAACTGGAAGGCCCGTTTCCTGATAATCTTGGCCAACTTCTGCAGATCCTCCAGGATCAGCAGGCCGGCCTCTCTCATCAACACCGAAAGCGAGGTGTCCAGAATATCGGAGGAGGTCAGGCCGAAGTGGACGTACCTGGATGCTTCGCCGACGTTTTCAGCCACGTTGGTGAGGAACGCAATCACGTCATGCTTGGTCTTCTCCTCGATCTGCGAAATTCTTTTGACGTCGAATTTGGCTTTCTTCTTGATCTTGGCCAGAGCAGACTTAGGGATAATTCCCAGATTGGCCATGGCCTCACAGGCCAGTATCTCGATATCCAGCCATTTCTGGAATTTGTTCTGGTCGGACCACAGGTCCTTCATCCGGGGAGTGGTGTATCGTTCGATCATCTTGGCTTCTTCTTTTTTTAGTCAATTTGGTGGAAACCTTCCTTCGGGAACCTCAGGACAAAGAAGGTCTCCGCTACGTTTTTTCCGATCTAGCGGAAAACTTCAGCTTTCCACTTGCAGCTATTATTTGTCTACCTTTTTCCAATCCTCCAGGAACTTCTTTATCCCGATGTCGGTAAGGGGGTGTTTGATCAACTGCCCGATCACCTTGAAGGGGATAGTGGCTATATCTGCTCCCATGGTGGCCGCTTCCACCACGTGAAGGGGATTCCTTATGCTGGCCACGATAACCTCGGTGGTGATCTCGTAATTCTCGAAGATGGTCACGATGTCCTCCACCAGATCCATTCCCACGTGGCTGGCGTCGTCCAGCCTCCCCACAAACGGACTGACGAACGAAGCTCCCGCCTTGGCAGCTAACAGAGCCTGGATAGGGGAGAAGATCAGGGTGCAGTTGGTGGGAATACCCTTCGAATCCAATGTCTTTATGGCCTTCAGGCCCTCCTTGCACATGGGAATCTTCACCACCACGTTCTTGTGCAGTTGGGATAGATCCTCAGCCTCTTTCACCATCCCGTCAGCATCCAGCGCCACCACCTCGGCGCTCACTGGACCATCCACCATCTCACAGATTTTTTTGATGATAGTCCTGAAATCTCCCTTGCCTTTTTCCTTTGCCAGCAGAGTGGGATTGGTAGTTACGCCGTCCAGGATACCTATGCTGGCGGCTTCCTTTATCTCGTCCAAGTTTGCAGTGTCGATGAAGAACTTCATGTGCTAACCTCCGTAAGTTGTTTATGTACTGTGAACATCTTCGAGGGTCTATAAAACCAAGCCTCACAGCTGGATAAATTCCCGCCGCTATGCGAAAAAAAGGAATAGTCCGTCATAGAGCAGGATATTTACGTCGTGCCTTTATTGAGGGCCAATTCAGTACTTCACCTCAACCAGACAAAGCCCGCAGGCCGACGCCGTTGGACCCGCTTTCCTCCTGTCTTTTGCTTTCATTATGTCACTGAAGTCTTCAACTGAAAAATATCCTCTCCCTAGCTCGACCAAAGTTCCCACCAGGCTTCTGAACATGGTGTGAAGAAATCTGTTCGCCTCGATTCTGAATATCAACTCGTCTCCCTGTTCTTTCCAAGAGGCTAAAGTAACATTGCAGATGCTATCGTCCTTCGCTGATTCAGCCACGCAGAAGGAGGAGAAATCGTGTTCACCTTGAATCTCCTCAGTGGCTTTCCTAATCTTGTCCAGATTCAGCGAATAAAGAACCTCCCACACATATCTTCTCAAGAGTGCAGTTCTGCCTCGATAGAGTCTATACTTGTAGATCCGGCTGGTCGCACTGTATCTGGAGTGAAAGTCGGGGTCCACCTCCTGTGCCTTTCTGATCACCACATCATCGGCAAGAAGTCCATTCAATCCTCTCAGAATCGATTCACCGTCCAGCCGGTTGTCCGTCTTGAAGTTTGCCACTTGGCCCAGGGCGTGTACTCCCACGTCGGTCCGGCCCGCTCCGATCAAGCTGACCTCATGTCGCAAGATGGTTTTGAGCTTCTCCTGGATCTCACCCTGAACCGTGCGAAGCTCGGGCTGCATCTGCCAGCCGTGGAAGTCCGTTCCGTCATATTCGATTTCAAGTTTTATGTTCCTTTGCATCCAATGTCCCCTTAAACCACCTTAACTAAATAAGATACCCCTATCAGGACGAAAATCAAGCATAAAAACAGAAAGTCGATTCCTTTGAGAGCCAGTCTCTGGAAAGACGTCCGCCTTTGTCCGCTACGGAAGCCCCGCGCATCCAAAGCCAAAGCCAGCTCATCCGCCTTTCTGAACGATGAGATGAACAGCGGAATCAACAAGGGCAGGGTTTTCCTTACCTTCTTGATCAATCCTCCTTCAAACGACGCTCCGCGGGACATCTGAGCCTTCTTTAAGGTGATGGCCTCCTCCAACAGCAGAGGTACGAATCTCAGGGAGATCATCGTGATCAACGAGAGTTCCTCCACTGGGAATTTGAATCTCTTTAGAGGAGCAAAGGACTTGAAAACGGCATCCGTCATCTCCACCGCTTGGGTGGTAACGCTTAAGAAAGCCGCCGAGAAAATGAAGATGGCAATCCTCCAGCTATAGACCGCTCCGTTGAACACCCCCTGCTGGCTTATTCTCATCAACTTGAGATCCCAGTACTTGACTGCTTCCGTCGGGGCAAAGAAGATATGCAGCACAAAGGTGAGCACAAACAGCCAAAAAAATGATCTTAGATTGCGGAAGAAGTAAGGGAGAGGCACTCTTGACAAAAAGGAGAGCGACAGTAGGAAAAGCGATATTAGAAGATAGACCCGTAAATCGATCGTCGCCACCGTCAGGATCATTACGCCTAAAATCAGTGCAAGCTTGGTCCTGGGGTCCAGCCGGTGGATCACCGAGTCGGCGGGAACATACTGCCCTATAGTAATGTTCTCCAAGAAGGCCATAGAGATGACTATGAACCTGCCCTCTACCTCTTTTGACGCCGTCAATATATCATGCCCGATTTTCTTTGTCAAATGCAAACTTCAGAGACGGTACGACGAAGGGAAATGCGACCGGTGGCCGCTAAGTAGGGCATCACTCCCGCGTGCATTCACCCGGGATCTAAACCGATCAAGGGTTCGGGAATGTGTGTCCAATTTTCACTGAAATAGAGTCACTTATGGCTGTGCATAGCTGCCCTTTTCCTCTGAAGCCTCCAGAGTGCGGTTGCCATCAGAAGGGCAACCAGGGCCAATTGCCCGGAGCAATGTGAGGTGGGCACCTGTGGGTTTGGGATGTACTTTATGGTGGCGTAGTCAGAAGACGTCCCCATGCCCCAGGAGCAGCCGGTCACGTAGACATTGCCAAAACCGTCTGTGGCTATGGCGGAGGCCTGGTCGTAGCCATTTGCCCCGCCGTCATATCTTTTGACCCAAGCCGTGTCTCCGTGGGGAAGATACTTTATGGTAACATAATCCTGGGATGTCCCCCCGCTGCTTGCTCCGGTAACGTAGAAACTGCCCCAGGCGTCGACGGCTATGGCTTCGGCACAGTCACCGTCATTGTCAGGTCCGTTGTATCTCCTGACCCAAGCGGTGTCTCCGTTGGGAAGATACTTCACCGTGGCATAGTCCAAGTTGGTTGGGCTGTCCCAGCTGAAGCCGGTCACGCAGACACCTCCCCAGCGGTCAACGGCCACAGCGTGGGCCTCGTCCCGGTCGTTTGCCGGACCATCGTACCTGGCGGTCCAGGCGGTGTCCCCGTCCGGGAGATATCTTATGGTGAGATAGTCCCGGAGAGTTCCGGAAGCGCTGCTGTATCCGGTAACGTACACATTGCCCCAATCGTCCACCGCCAGTGCTGTAGCCCTGTCTTCCCCGTTGGAGGCGCCATTGTATCTCCTTGCCCAAAGCTGATTCCCGCCCGGACCGTACTTCACCGTCGCATAGTCGAGGCTAACCAGACCACCCCAGCTGAATCCGGTCACGTAGACGTTTTCAGAGTCGTCCACGCACACCGCACATGCTTGATCAGAACCGTTGGCCGGCCCATTGTACCTCCTGACCCAGGCTGTATCTCCGCTGGGGAGATACCTTATGGTAGCGTAGTCGTGGGACGTGCCGCTGCCGGAACTCGCTCCCGTCACGTAGGCGTTGCCGCAATCGTCCACGGTTAAAGCGTAAGCTTTGTCTTCACCGCTGGCAGGTCCATCGTACCTTCTTGCCCACAGTTGGATTCCATCCGGATCATACCTTATGGTCAGGTAGTCTAAGTCAGTATCGCCGCCCCAACTCGATCCGGTAACGTAAACATTGCCAGAGCCGTCCACGGCTATGGCTCGGGCTTTGTCCTCACCGTTGGCCGTTCCGTTGTATCTTCTTACCCATGCCATGTCTCCGGTGGAGAAATACTTGATGGTAGCGAAGTCACAGGACGTACCGCTGCCGAAACTTTCTCCGGTAACGTAGACATTGCCGGAATGGTCGACGGCCAGCGCAACAGCTTTATCCTCGCCGTTTGCCGGTCCATTGTACCTTCTCACCCAGGCTGTGTCGACCTGACCAAGAGCCGGAGCCACCAACACAAAAATCCCAATAACCATCAGGGTCGCTATTACGCCTGTAAATTTAACTATACGCACGGCAGTTTCCTTACTTAGAGAGTCGAGATCTCAGGGGGTTTTAGCTTTAGCCTTGCCTCGTCTACAAGTTGTTCCTCTTGCAGTAAGAAGAATCGAAGCCGGCGTTGGCCGGCATTATTTTGATCGGCGACGACCATGTGAAGCGTTAACATAATTACCTGGTTTTAACAGGGCGTATGCGTGTACTCTGAGGCTGCATCTTCTGTTCATACGTTCCGGCCCGATAACCCGGTTGGGAAGATTGTGAATTGAGGAATACTCAAGCCGCCTGCAAATTTATGGTTGCCAATCCTGGCTTTTGTATGTAACTTCACAACAGCATGAATAGATTCGTTGAAGAAATCGTCGGACTCATATCTAAAGACACCGGTCTGTCAAAGGAAGAGGTCAGAGACCTGGTGGAGGTACCCCCGGATCAGAAGTTGGGGGACTATGCTTTTCCCTGTTTCGTCTTGAGCAAGAAGCTCAAGAAAGCCCCAAACCAGATCGCGGGTGAACTAGCGCTCCGATTGAAAGCCACGGATCTGATCGAGGAGATATCCGCAGTCGGCCCTTACGTTAATTTCAGAGTGGACAAAGCCAAGCAGGCCGAGTTGGTTCTGACTCGAATATTCGACGAGGGAGACCATTATGGTTCGGATCAGAGCGGCAAGGGCAAGACTATCGTGATCGATTTCTCCTCGCCGAACATTGCCAAGCCCTTTGGCATGGGACACCTCAGAACTACGGTGATAGGGAATGCACTCTATCATATCTTCAAGAAGTTAGGGTACGGGGTTGTGCGCATTAACCATCTGGGTGATTGGGGCACCCAGTTCGGAAAGGTTATCTTAGCCTACAAAATGTGGGGTGATGAAGAGGAGCTCCTCAAGGATCCTATATCCACCCTGTACGACCTTTATGTCAGATTTCACAGGGAGGCGGAGACTGAGCCGGATTTAGAGGAAAAAGCCCGCGGGTGGTTCAAAAAGCTGGAGGACGGCGATCAAGAGGCCACCGGGTTGTGGAAGAAATTCAGGGACTACAGCCTGAAGGAGTTCAATCGCGTGTATGAGATGCTGGACATAGACTTTGATTCCTACCCCGGAGAGAGCTTCTACAACAAATTCATGGATCAGACGATCGATGAGATCAAAGCCAAAGGTCTGGCCGAGATGAGCCAGGATGCTTTGATAGTCGATCTGGAACAGTACGATCTCCCTCCCTGTCTTCTGAAGAAAAAAGACGAGGCGACCTTATACGCCACGCGCGACATCGCTGCCGCCATATACAGATACGACACCTATAAATTTCACAAGTCGCTCTACGTAGTGGGAAGCGCACAGAGGCTCCATTTTAAGCAGGTCTTTAAGGTGCTGGAGCTAATGGGACACAAATGGGCAAAGGACTGCGTGCACGTCGACTTTGGCTGGATCAAATTCAAGCAGGAGATGATGTCCACCCGAAAGGGAAACATTGTTCTCTTAGAAGACGTTCTGAATAAATCCATCCAACTGGCCGGGAAAATCATAGAGGAGAAAAACCCGGAGTTAGAGAACAAAGAAGAGGTGGCCAGGGATGTAGGAATCGGCGCGGTTATATTCGCTGACCTATCCACCCGGCGAAACAAGGACATAGACTTTGACTGGGACCAGGTCATCTCCTTCGACGGGGAGACCGCTCCGTATGTACAATATACCCATGCCCGGCTGCGCAGTCTGCAGCGAAAATACGGAAAGCCCATTCGCAAAGAAGTAGACTACAGAGCCTTCTCGACAGAAGAAGAGCGAACTCTCATCAAGCTGCTGGAGGTTTTTCCCGCGAAGGTCAAATCAGCGGGGGATGCTTACGAGCCGGCTTTCATCTGTTCGCATTTGACTGATCTCTGCTCTGACTTCAATCGATTCTATCAGAAGCAAAGGATCATAACCGAAGACGAGAATTTGACTGCCGCCCGCATGCTTCTGGTCAGGGCCCTTCAGATCACCATCAAAAAGGGACTTTCTCTCTTGGGCATAAAGGCCCCGGAGAGGATGTAGATTGCGAGCACGACGTGGGTCCAGGGGCGTGATCTATCGCCACTGCTGACGAAACCGCCGGTCCTTTTCGCACGGAGACTCGGCTCTTTTTTAGTCTAACCCTGACCCAGTGTGAGTGATACACAAGGATGCGCGGGTGGTTTGCTGCTCCCGGTGTTATTTCGACACCACCACGACTATCTATGGAGTCCCTGCCGGCGTATATGTTGTCAGGGTGTTCGATACGGCTGGTGACTGTGTGGGCGAAGTGGAGTTAGTTATTCCCCCGGCGTGAAGAGGTTGAAAAGCAAGGCCACGGCGCCGGTGGTTCGTTTTTGACCAGACTTGAGCTTGATGCGAAACTCAACCATGAGAACCAAGGGCTGCCTGATTCTGATCGCTCTTTCCATCCTTTTTGCCTGTGAACGGGAAAAGAGCCCCACCAGCAGTCTCTTAGGTTTTTACTTCGAATCGTCCCACACCGGCTGCAAGGAGAGTTTCGGCAAGACGGTTCAGAGTTCGGGCGGAGGATCGGTTGTCATCAGTTCCTTTAACGACACCATCCGGGTCCTTCACGCCAATGCCTATTACAACTGTTGCTCCGACATCAAGACGGACGTGGTCAAGACCAGATTGGGCTTCGACGTCTTTGAGATTGACCAGGGAGACAGTTGCGATTGCATGTGCTATCTTGATGTCACCACCTTCATTTGCCATCTCTCCGCCGGAACATATCTGATCAGGTTACTTGACATCAGAGGGAGCCTGGTTGACCGGGGTTACGTTATAATCCGGCCGGACGACTCGGAGAGTCCGGGGGAGCCGTAGTCGCCTGTACGTCTGGACAAATGCCAGGGGTTGGTTTCTTGCCCTGACATCAACCCTCGTTTTCCTTCCTCATCCTGGCCTGGTCGAATTCGGCCCCACCGGCTGATAGCTCACCTACTCTCTCATGGTCATCAATCCGGCCGGAGTTCGTATTTTTGATTCGGACATCCGGTGCACCTGCCGATTAAGAGAATGAGATCACAGGTGGGGTTTGCTCCACCGACGAGCTCTTTTGGATTCACTGTCCAAATATGGCTTGACATTTGCCTGTGACGGTCGGTTATTGTAACACGCTGGGTTAATGTTCACCTATGTCAATCATCTGACAAGTTGGGAGAGTTATGGTTAGGGCAAAGAGAGGATCTGATGTTTCGATGCCGGAGGAGCTGCCGGTTCTTCCTCTGATGAGCACGGTTATCTTCCCGCTGGGCATCTCCACCATCCAGGTGTGGTATAAGCGAAACTTGAGATTGCTTCAAGCACGGGCAAAAAGAGGTGATATCATCGGCTTTGCCTTCGCCCGTACCACTGACATGGATCAGCTTACCCCCGGACAGCTCTCCGCTGGCGGAACTGCGGCAAAGATCATTAAGATTGAGGGATTCGGTGAAGGGGGAAAACAGATAACGGTTCAAGGGTTGAAAAGAATCCGTCTGAAGGAATTCGCCCAGACGGAGCCTTACCTGGTGGCAAAAGTCGAATACTTAGAGGAGGTAAGAGGGGATCCGGAAGGGGAGAGGCGAGAAACAGACAGAATTATGGAGCTGGTTAAGCGCCTGGTGGAACTGGACCCGGCCTATCCCGCCGAGCTTTATCATATCTGCAGCATGAATGCCGATACTCCCGGGAAGCTTGTGGACATGATAGCTTCGGCATTTCACTTCGATCTTTCAGCCAAACAGGCGATTCTGGAGGAGGTGGACGTCAGGAGCAGGCTGGTGAGATTAGTCGAGCTGCTGGAGATGGAGATCGGAAAAGCTGAGCTCTCAAAGAACATCACCTTCGACGCGCGGCGGGATCTGGAGAAGAAAATAAAGGAACGGGTGCTGCGGGAAGAAATGAAGACCATAAAGGAGGAGCTGGGGGATGTGGGGCTTCACGAAAAGGAAGTTGCCGAGTTGAGAAACAAAATCAAAGAATCGTCTCTTCCTCCTTACGCCGAAAAGCAGGCACTGCTGGAGGTGGAGAGATTGAGGCTGATATCCATCGCCTCGGCTGAGTATGGCATGGTCAGGACCCACATAGATTGGCTGGTCTCCATTCCCTGGAAAAAGGAAAGTTGCAGGGACGTGGATATCGAGAACCTGGAGGCGACCCTGACCCGGGAGCATTTCGGCCAGAAGAAGGTGAAGGAGAATATTCTTCAGCTTTTCAGCATTCGCAAACTCAGAAGGGACCTGAAGGGCATAGTCCTCTGCTTTGTGGGGCCGGCCGGAACAGGGAAGACCTCCTTGGCTCGAGCCATCGCAAAGGGGCTGGGGAGAAAATTCGTCAGAGTAAACGTAGCCGGAGTAAGAGACGAAGCTGTGATCAAGGGAAAGCGCTCAACTTATGCCGAGGCCTTCCCGGGGAAAATTCTCAATGCCATAAAGGAATCCGGCTGTGCCAATCCCTTGATGATGATTGAGCAGGTGGGTAGGATGGGAACCGAAAACCTCAGGGGTGACCCGACGGCCGCCTTAGCGGAGGCCTTGGATCCGGAGAAAAACTCCAACTTCACCGACAACTATCTGGGAGTTCCTTTCGATCTCTCGGAGGTCATCTTCGTAACGGAGGCCTCATTTCCCGAAGAGGTCCCGGGCAGCCTTCTGGACTTAACGGAGATAATTGAATTCTCCGGATTCATCGAGGAGGAGAAGCTGGAGATTGCCAAGAAGTTTATCCTGCCCATGTTGCTTGGGAAACACGGTCTTTCCGAGCGAGACATGCAGTTCACCGATGGCGCCTTAAGAAAGGTAATCCGGCAATACACCGTGGAAGCGGGAATAAGGAGCTTGCAGAGGGAGATGGAGGGCATCTGTCGCAAGTGTGCCCGGGCTAAAGCCTCTCAGAGCTTCACCCCCTGTCGGGTGACCAAGGATAACTTGGAGGAATACCTTGGCCTGCCCATTTACATCCCGGACAAGGTCCCCAAACATGAGGAGATCGGCGTGGCCATCGGGCTTGCCTGGACAGAGGCCGGTGGAGACCTGATGTTGATTGAGGCGTTGAAGATGAAGGGAAACGGGCAGGTGATATCCACCGGCCAGTTGGGTGAGGTGATGAAGGAATCGATCCAGGCCGCCCACAGCTACGTTCGCTCCAAGGCGGAGATGCTGGGAATAAATTATGATGATTTTACCAACTACGATATTCACATTCATTTCCCCTCCGGCTCCATCCCCAAAGACGGGCCGTCAGCAGGCATCACCGTATCCTTAGCGATTGCTTCGGTGATGAGCGACAAGCCGATAAGGAATGACATAGCCATGTCCGGCGAGATCTCCCTAAGGGGAAAAGTGCTTCCGGTGGCCGGGGTTAGGGAGAAGATCTCAGCCGCACACCGGGTGGGGATCCGCCACGTGATGCTGCCCAAGGGGAACGAGAAGAATCTCATGGATCTGCCGGAAAAGATCAAAAAAGAGACAAATTTTATCTTCGTGGAGAGAATTGAAGAGGTCTTCAAGCATGCGCTGAGGGAACCGGATGAATCTCAGAAGGGCATTGAGGAAATCCTGAGAAGAGAGTTGGGGAAGATGGCTAAGATGGAAAGACGGAAGGGGAGCAAGAGCAAAAAGCCCCGCAGGAAGGTGGCCAAGAAGCGGTAGAATATGTGGCAGAGACGGTGATCCTTGGCCCGACGAGAAGTCGATTCCCCAAGTTTAGAGTCAGAAGCCCGTTCATCCTTCCGGGTGGAGTACCAGAGGATGCGAACTGACCGCAACCTCGTCAGCTCCGAGAATCTCTCAGGCCAGAATTCAAGAACCAGGCATAGATGGCGATAACCTTATTAGAGCTTCGGCGTTTCAGACCGATCAGCAAGGAGCAGAATGGAGCGGGGAAGGTGTGCAAAGTCCGGCTCGGAGAATAGACCCAGAAGCAGATTGAGGCAAAAGTAAAGCAAAGGCAGGTTTCGTGTCTGAGAAGATATTGGTGGTCGACGATGAGCTTTTTGTACGGGAGTTGCTTCTGGAGTTTCTGAGCTCCGAGGGCTACGAGGTCTCACTGGCGGACTCCGGTGAGAAGGCGGTCAAATTGATGCAGAGCGAGCCAGCCGACGTAGTCCTGGTCGATTTGAAGATGCCGGGAATCGACGGCATAGAGACCCTGAGGCAGATTAAAAAGACCGCGCCCAATACTCTGTCCATCGTCATGACCGGATACCCGACCATCGACAGCTCCATTGAGGCTCTGCGCTGTGGGGCTTACGACTACGTTGTGAAGCCCTTCAAATTGAATGATCTAAAGTCCTCCATCGAGAGGGCGCTGGAGGAGTATAAGCTGAAAGATCAGACGACCCGACTCAAGGAGCGTATTGCGCACCTGGAGACAGAATTAGAGAAGTTCTCCACTTCCCGAAGCAAAGCCTGAGATTCCTCCCGTATGTAATGCCCAGCCCATACTTTCAGACGGTATCCTTAAATGGAGAAACGTCCGGATCGAGATTTGGAGAAGTCGCATTCATCACGAACTTTAAAAAACGAAAAGCCCTCTTTTTCTTGTATCCCGTTGATCCCGGAGATGAGCAGCCCGTTTGATTTTTGCTGTCGTGCGGGAAGCTCAAAGCGTGTCGGGCAAGCGGGCTAGAAAGCGACGATAGTCATGAGTCTGCCAGAACAGTACAGACAGCTCTTGAGCCAATACGAAGAGTTGGTGAGTCTGTCCCGGACGATATTGGCGGAACTGAAGAAGGCGGGAAGTGAAAGCAAGCTCAGCTTGCTTTTAGAAAAGAAAAAGTCATTGGGTCAAAACATCGCTCGATTGACCCAGCAGATAGCTTCGAGCCGGATTGGGGGCAACTCCCACTCCAATCTCACAGCGCTGGCGGAGGTGAAGGTTCTTCTCCGGCAGGTTGCCGAAAAGGCACAGCTTCTTCAACAGGTCGAAGAGAAGATACAGGATTTCCTCCGGAGGAGAGACTAAGCGCGAAAGCGGCATGTTAGACGGTTGCCTCAGGGGCATTGGGCGCTCCGCCTTTCCCGGGCAGCATAATACCCGATGTGAATCCGCGCGCAGGATTCGATTCTGACAAAGCGAAAACCCGGCACCATCATCCGATTCCAATCTCAGATTCTGCCATGTGATGGATATGCTCCACTTTGGCCCAATGGCTGCCTTTCCCGATAAAAAAGTCTTGCCATAGCTTGTCATTTGAATTAAATTAAATACTGATTTGAGCATTGAACGGAGTCTGCATCTGAACAGGCAGGTAACCATCTGCCTCATTACATTGGGGATCAAATGAAAGAAAAGCGGCGTCCAAAGGTTTCGGGCGATGAGTCCAAGAAGACGGCCTCTCGGTTTGCCTCGGAGGACGAGACCGGTCTTGTCCTCCCTGCGGATTACAGGCAGTTAAAGGGCAGATTTGAGGATCTGAATCGCCAACTGAAGCAGGCCCAGGAGGAGATGCTGCGCATGAAAACGCTGGCCTCTTTGGGGGAGATGGCGGCCGTGGTAGTCCACGAGTTGAAAAACCCTCTGGGGGGCATAAGAGGTTTTGCTGAGCTTTTGGACAGAGACTTAGAGGAGGGCGACCCCCGGAAGAGGTCAGTGGGAAAAATAATGCAAGGGGTCGAGACCATGGACAGAATCGTCAAAAGCCTTCTTGACTACAGCAAGCCTGTCAAGTTAAACCCCCGCAGGGTGGAGATGGCCAAAGTAATTGACGAGGTGATCAGCTTCTTCGCCATAGATGAGTCGCAAAAGAAGGCAGACATCCGCATCACCAGGAATTATCACCAGGAGCAGGTGTCGTGTCAACTGGATACGGAGCAATTTAGGCAGATTCTTCTGAATCTCTTGCATAATGCTGCGCAGGCCATGGCGAACGGCGGCGAAATAAGAGTCGACTTAGGTCCGGATGCTGAGAGAACGGATACTGGTCACCGGAAGACAGATGAGACTATTCTCCTGAAGATCTCGGATACCGGGACGGGAATGAATAAGGCCACACTGGAGAAGCTCTTTACTCCGTTCTTTACCACCAAGCAGGGGGGCACCGGTCTGGGTCTGTCCACAGTGAAGAAAATCGTGGAAGCACACAAAGGAGAGATTCAGATCCAAAGTGAGCTGGGAAAAGGAACGACCGTGATACTGAGATTGCCTAAGGCTCTGTAGAAGAATGGCTGCCGATTCTGGGGCGCGCGGCCTCGGCCGCGGGTAGAAACCGGCCTGAAACATCCGGTTCGGCAGACAAAAGAGAAGATGGGGAGTGAGCAGGTGACAGAAAAGAGGATTCTGGCGGTAGACGATGATCCCCTGTTAAGAGACTTCTTAAGCGAGGCTTTGAATCGCTCGGGTTGTCGAGTGGATTCGGTTGCTACCGGAGAAGAGGCTTTAGAGAAGATAAAAGAGAAAGACTACGACATAATTTTCACCGACGTCCGGCTGCCCAATATGGATGGTGTGGAAGTTCTCAGGAAGGCCAAGGATTTTCTCCCGGATGCCGAGGTGGTCATGATAACCGCGTACGGTTCCGTGCAGAATGCGGTGGAAGCCATGAAGCTGGGGGCTTTCGACTATTTGCTGAAGCCACTTTCAGTGGATGAGATCGACTTAGTCATAGAGAGGGCACTTGACCATAAACGCTTGGTGTTGGAGAACAAGCTCCTCAGATCGGAGGTAAAAGAGAAGTACGGTTTTGAGAACATCGTGGGCAGAACCCCCCAGATGGACGAGATATTCGAGCTGGTGCGGACGATCGCGGATACCAAGGCAACGGTTTTGATCACCGGAGAGTCCGGGACGGGGAAGGAGTTGATCGCCAAGGCCATACATTTCAACAGTCGTCGACGGGAAGGCCCCTTTATCCGGATCAACTGCGCCGCGCTTCCCGATGGTCTGGTGGAAAGCGAGCTCTTCGGCCACGAAAAGGGTTCTTTCACCGGAGCCATTCGGCAATCCCGGGGAAGATTTGAGCTGGCGGACGGGGGCACGTTACTTTTAGACGAGATAAGCGAGATATCCCTCCATTTGCAGGGAAAGCTGCTGAGGGTTCTCCAGGAGCGCGAATTTGAGAGGGTAGGATCGGCAATCCCCATCCAGGTAGACGTTAGAATCATCGCCACGTCAAACAGAAACCTAAAGAAGCTGATGGAAGAAGAGAAATTCAGAGAGGACCTCTTCTACAGGCTTAATGTGGTTCCCATTCAGATTCCTCCCTTAAGAGAGAGGAAGGAGGACATCCCGGCTTTAGCCCAGCATTTCTTGGAGAAGTACAATCTGGAAAATAACAGAGAAATAGCGGGAATCTCGCCAAAGGTAAATGAGCTGTTTTTGGAATACCCCTGGCAAGGTAACGTAAGAGAGCTGGAGAACTACATAGAGAGGGCAGTGGTTACCGCCAAAGGGAGCATTCTGACTCCCCGTGATTTTCCTAAAGAACTGACCTTCGGCCGAATAAGAACCTCCTCCGGGGAGATTGAGATCGGCTCCACAATCCACGAAGCCGAAAGAGAATTGATACTGAAGACGCTGGAAGCACAGGTAGGAAACCGGACCAAAACCGCCGAGATTCTGGGAATCTCAACTCGCACCCTGCGTAATAAATTGCGCGAATATGGTCTGAAGGATGCCGGTGGTGACCAGAAGTGAGTAAAGTATGGCGAACCCGGGCGTTTCCGTTCTCCTTCGTAATATGCGATGAGAACCAAGGCTATACATGAGTTGGTGCCGGATCTCCAGAAAGAGGAAAGGAGATTGACGGACTTCAAAGAGATTCCCTGCAAGGATATGGACTTAGACTGTTTTGCCTCGGATGGGAGACCGCCTTTCGGAAGCTACAAGAGATGCTATGAATATGCGCCGGAACTTGGCCGGTGCATATTCTATGAGTGGGAAAGCAGGGAATCGCCCGGGCGTGAATGAGATGTGCTGTTGAGCTTCATGTTCCGGGTCCGGCCGCTGGAAAGACACAGGAACCCCAGGGTCTTGAGTCCCGTTGGCGGAGACCTGCAGATCTCCAGAGCGTTCTGAGGTGTGGAGCCAGAACCTAAGTTAAGTTAGGTTCTGGCTTTTTTTTCGCATCAATCGCAGGCGGGCGCCCGTCGCCCGATCCTGGCCGAATCTGCAAAAGTTTGCAAGTTTTGATTAATTCGCTTTCCATCCTGCCGATCATAAGAAAGATGGAGAAGACACAAGTTGAACCACAGCTTGCTCGTTTTCGTGGTTTGTCTCAAAGCTTCCTTCTCTACTCGCACGGGAAAACGAAAGAGGGATGGAACAAATCACCACACAGATGACGCCCGTGGACCTGAACACCAGTCGGATGCCTTCCGGGAAGACGTGATGAGAATGAGTGGAAATAGATGTGCCCTGGAACTCAAGCAGGAAGGATAGCAGTAGAAGCGTGAGCGAAGAGAGAGTTGAACCAAAAGCAGCCTGGGAGAGGCTTATGTCCGATTCCCGGAGTTCATCCGATCATCCGAACCCGGTCGAGATCCAGACGGAGAAAAGGATATTGGAGTCGGTTGGGCTCTTCAAGAGCGCAGTCGAAGATAAGATCAATCGGCTTGCCCAGGCTAACAAACGGCTCAAGCAGAAGATATTCGATCTTTACACCATCTTCGAACTCTCCCGAAAGCTCAACTCGGTGCTCGACTTGGAGGATCTGCTGAACGAGATGCTCTCCACCCTGGTGGATCAGTTAGGCGTCAGCAACATAGCTATATTCTTGCGCCGTGATCCGAAACACGATAAGCTCTCATTCCTCAAGCTCAAAGAGACTTCCCCCAAAGCGTCGGCGAAGACAGAGCACTGGGAGATCAGCACCAAAGGGGAACTGTACCGGCTGTTCCTGTCGGAAAAGGAGTCCTTGTTCTTGGAGGAGATCCGAGCCTTCATCAACGATGACGATCCCGAGATGAAAATCCTGAAAGAGTTGGACTGCAAACTGTGCGTCCCCTTGATAAGCAGGGATGAACTGGTCGGAATCCTAAGCCTGGGTTCCAAGAAAACGAACCTGCGGTTTTCGGACAGTGACCTTGAGTTCATCTTTGTGCTGGCGGATCATCTTACCGTAGCTCTGGAGAATGCCATCCTTTACGAAAATCAAAAGAGCATAAACGTAGAACTACGGAGAACGCAGAGACAGCTTATTCAGTCCGAAAAACTGGCCGCCTTAGGGCAGCTCTCCGCTTCGCTGGCTCACGAGGTCAACAATCCCTTGGGAATTATCAAAAACTATCTTCAGATCCTTTCGGAGAGCATGGACAGTAACGACCCGGAGCAGCGCAGTATTAGAACGATCAAAGAAGAGGTGAATCGCATCGCTCGCATCGTGCGCAGCCTTTTGGATTTCTCCCGTCCGGAAAAGGAGGAGATGACGCCGCTGGATATCTCCTCCGTTCTGAGGCAGATCGTCTCTCTAATAGATAGGGAGTTCTTAAGAAAGAAGATCAAAATTGAGCAAGACATATCTGCAGACCTGTCACCGGTGATGGGAGACCAGGACCAGCTCAAGCAGGTCTTCTTGAACCTTCTGGTGAACTCCCGAGACTTCATGCCTGAAGGGGGAGAAATAAAGGTGAGTGCGCGCAATGCCGACTCGGGCGTAACAGTCGAATTCTCGGACACCGGTCCCGGCATTCCGGAAGACAACCTATCAAGGATATTTGAGCCGTTCTTTACCACCAAGGAGGAAGGGAAGGGGACCGGTTTGGGTCTGTGGATATGTTACGGAATAGTACATAGACACGGCGGAACCATTCAGGCGAAAAGAAGGAAAAAGGGAACGAGTTTTCTTGTCTCTCTGCCCAAGGCGTCAGATTAAACGGGATTCTCTTACCCGAAAGATGAGGATATTCATGCCGCAAGACTCTGCTAAAATATTGGTGGTCGACGACGAAAAGGGGATGTGTGAAAGCCTGCGGACTCTGCTATCCAAGGCCGGGTACAAGGTCACGTCAGAGGATAGGGGAGAGGAAGCGCTCAAAAAGATACAGAAGAACGACTTCGACTTAGTGATCACCGATATAAAGATGCCCCGGGTGAGCGGGATGGACATCCTCGAAGCAGCGCGCGATAAGGATGAAGACGCTCTGGTTATCCTGATGACCGCGTACGCCTCGCTGGAAACGGCCATAACCGCCATCAGCCAGGGAGCTTATGATTATCTGATGAAACCGATAGAGTTCTCCGATCTTAAGCTCACCATACGGAGAGCTCTGGAGAAACGCAAGGCGGACAGGGAGAAAGCCAGGCTCTTGACGGAACTGCAAGAGAAAAATGTGGAGCTTAAGAAAAAGGTGGCAGAACTGAATGCGTTGTACAAGGCGGGCTTATCCTTAAGCACCACCCAGAGCCTCAGGCTTCTTCTCAACAAGATCATCTCCCTAGCCACCGGGGTGATCGAGGCTGAATCCGGATCGATCATGTTGATCCAGGGGCCGGAGAACGTCCTGACCATAGAAGCGTCTATCGGCTTAAGTCCTGACATTGTCAAGCGCACCAAGCTTGAGCTTGGCTCGAGCATCGCGGGCCACGTGGCCCAAAAAGGAACTCCTTTGATAGTGGAAGACCTGAAGAAAGATTCCCGGTTCCGCCATTTGAGCAGGAAACATTATGCCACCAGATCGCTTTTATGTGTTCCTTTAAAGGTCAAAGATAAGGTCTTGGGGGTAATTAACTTAAGCGACAAGACCACGGGGCGTGCTTTCACTGAGAATGACCTCCGGCTCTTGACCACCTTCGCCTCCCAGGCTGCCTTAGCCATAGACGATGCGGAGCACTTCAATCAAAACCTGGAGAAGCTCAAGGAGCTTTCGGTGCTGTATGAGATTGCCACCCACCTTTCCTCCGTCGAGGACTTCAGGGCGGTTTGCGGCTTCGTCTTTGACAGGATCAAGAGTGTCGTGCCGATTGAATTCGCCCTCTGGTTTGAATGGAGCGAAACCGCAAAGGAGCTGGTCCTGTACCTGCTGCACGGTTGCAGGAACCTTCGCTGGAATCTGGCCATCTCTTTGCATCCGGATGAGATCTCCGATGTCAGGAGACTCAACCAGAAGATCAAAGAGAATCTAACGGGAGACTTTGATCTCTCGCCCCATCTGGACACCTTAGTTTCGTTCCCCATCATCGCCGAGGGAACCATTCACGGGGTACTCTCGCTGGGAAACCGCAAGAGGCAGATATTATCTGCTGAGCAGGAGCGTCTGATTTCCATAATCGTTTCACAGTTCGCATCAGTCTATGAGAAGAGAAAGTCCATGCTGAATGCCTCCAGGCTCATAACTATGGGGAATTTGGTCTCCGAGATAACCCACGATTTGAAAAGACCTCTCACCAATATCAGGGGAACCTTGCAGCTTCTGCAGAAAAAATGCGGAGCCACCGGCGACAAGGAGAGCTACTTCAACTTAGTCGAAGAGGAAATCTTCCGCCTGGATGGTCTGGTTAAGGAGATGGTGAGTTTCTCTAATCCGTACAAGTACGAGATGGCGAAAAGGGATATCGTTTCGGTCCTGGACCGGGCGCTGAAACTGGTGGAACGGGACTTAACCAGCAGGAACATAGTACTAAAGAAGAAGTTCCGGCAGGGACACACCGTGCTGGTGGATAAGAATCAGATGATGGAGATTTTCTTAAACCTAATTCTTAATGCCATTGACGCTATGCCACAAGGCGGAGAGTTGAAGGTGGGTAATAGCACCCATAAGGACCCCAAAAGCGAGAGTGAGTTCATCCGGATTGAGATTACCGACACCGGATGCGGAATCCCTCCCGATAAATTATCCCGGATCTTTGACCGATATTTCACCACCAAGACGGAAGGAACCGGTTTGGGACTGGCGGTGGTGAATCGCATAGTCAAGGCGCACGGAGGTTCCGTCTCTGTGGAGAGCGAGGTAGGGAAAGGAACCACTTTCTCGGTTGACCTGCCGGCTGTCTGAGTATGTAACATTACAGACGGTAGAACCCAACCTTTAAGGAAGGTGGTCCGAAGAAGAAAGGTGAAGTCTGAATTCCTGTATAAACGTTGATTCCTGCCGATAATACAAGAGGCAGTTCAAGAAAAAACCGACTTGGACCTGAGGAATCTTGCTGATCGAGAGGAAGCATGGAAAAGGAAAAGGTAAGAATACTGATCATCGATGACGATCCCAAAATCTCGTGGCTTTTAAGCGAGGGATTGGGTGAGGATTACGATATTCTCTCTGCCAAGGATGGGCTGGAAGGAATACGAATGGTTTCCAAAGCCAATCCTAATCTGGTTCTTCTGGACATCAAGATGCCGGGTATGGAGGGGTTGGAGGTCTTGGAGAGAATCAAGTCCATGGATAAGCCCACCGAGGTGATCATGCTCTCCGGACACGGGGAGACCAGAAACGTGGTGGAGTCGATAAAGAGAGGAGCTTCTGAGTTTATCAACAAGCCTTTTGACGTCAAAGAGGTGGAGATTCACATTCAGAGCGTTCTGGAGAAAAATCGTCTGAGGCAGGAACTGGATCATCTGAAATCAGAGTTGAAGGCGAAATCCCAATACGACCAGTTGATCGGAGATGGTCCGGGCATGCTCCAGATCAAGGCGGTGATCGAACAGGTGGCGGACAGTGAACTGACCGTTCTGATTCGGGGCAAGTCGGGCACCGGCAAAGAGATCGTGGCGAGAATGCTGCATAACCTCTCCAGCCGCAAAGGCGGGCCGTTCGTCAAGGTAAACTGCGCCGCCATTCCCCGGGAGCTTTTAGAGGCAGAGCTTTTCGGCCACGAAAAGGGAGCCTTCACCGGGGCGCACAAGACCAAACAGGGAAGATTCGAGCTGGCCGACAAGGGGACCATCTTCTTGGATGAGATAGGCGATATGCCCATGGAACTCCAGTCCAAGCTGCTGCAGGTCTTGGAACAGTACGAGTTCATGCGGGTGGGAGGGGTTAAGACCATCAAGGTGGATACCAGAATCGTCTGTGCCACCAATCGGGACCTGGAAAGATCCTTGAAAGACGGTACCATAAGGGAAGACCTGTTCTATCGGTTGAATGAAGTCAGCGTTAACCTGCCTCTTCTGAGAGAAAGGAAAGAAGACATTCCCCTGCTGATCGAGCATTTCCTGCAGAAGTATTACCCCATGTATAACAAAGAATACCGTCCGCTTTCGCCCACAGCCCAGGATCTTTTGCAGAACTTTGACTGGCCCGGAAACGTGCGACAACTGGAGAACATCATCAAGCAGATCGTGGTCAGGGAGGACGAGAATGTCGTTCTGGACACAATCAGAGGTCAGGGAAGTGAATTAACCCCATCCTCCGCACTGACCAACCCCCAGTCGGGTCAGGAGACATTTTCCCTCAAGAAAAGGGTGGGGGCGGCGATAGCTGCAGAGGAGAAGACCTTAATCGGCGGCGCCCTGACCAAGACCAACTGGAACCGAAGAAAGGCCGCTCAGCTTTTAGACATAAGTTACCGCTCGCTCCTCTACAAAATAAAAGACTACCAAATCGGGCAGTAGCCTGATTTTCTTGCCCTGCAAGAGCCTTCCCCCTTCGACCGGCGGTACTGGTGCTTCTGGTGCATCTGGTGCTTCTGGTGGTCTTTTTTATTTTTTTCTCACTTTACCTCCAAACAGTTATCAGGCAAAGAATTGTGTACGTTTGAATCTGTATCCTGAGCAGCAGGTTGGTCGTCCGAGATGATGGCGGAGCACACGTTGGGTGTTTTGGCCTTTGTGAATTCCATGGCGGAAAGGAGCCTGCGGGTCTTGACCTACCGGCCGGACGTGGGGGACATGGGGGACGTGGGGGATGTGGGGATGGCTATTTTTCATTTTTTTCATCGTCAGAAAATGTATTTTGAGACAGGAGTTGGTCATCCCAGAGGATGGCGGAGGACCCGTTGGGTGTTTTCGCCCTTTGATGAGCTTGTCGATCAAGGTTTTTAGGAACTTCAACTGCGTGGAGCTTTGTTTTTCATCCTGGGCATCAAATATATGGTTCATATGATTCTTCTTCTCCCTTGAGGCGGGGTTCTGTGTATGCAAAAAACAATCGTTCTCCCATACACTGTGGAGCTATCTTCTTCACCACAGAAGTTGTGGTATATTTGCTATTTGTGGAAAGAGAGGAGATAGGTTAAGAAAAGGCATCAGGTACCCAGGGCACCTGCCCTTGTATCTTACCTTTCAGATTGTATCTTGTTTTGGACAAAGGAAACAGGCCGGGTCACCCGTCGACGCCTCGGGTCGGGTTGAAAGCCATATTAGACCTGGCGAGGGAGCAGATAAACCGGTTTTCCGTGTGGCTCGGCCGGTTCTTGTGCGAGTTCTTGAAGCGCGGCGAGTTGGGCAAGCATGGTTTTGAGACGTTGCGTGGACATACCAACCAACTTGAATATCTGCACCAACGAACTTGGCATGGCCGACTTCTTGATCCAATCTTGCGCCCCGGCCCAATGCCGCCGGAATGTGCCAACGGAGCAATACTCAAGTCCGGCAGAGGTGAGCAATCGATATACCGCCGCAACTGATCGTTGATGACTCATCAAGCGTTCAAATCCCTTGAGAGCGGTTCTTACTTCCGAGTCAGCAAGTATTTCTGTGGCTTTGGAGTCAGCGACTTTGCTGCGTTGCTCGCGCTCGCGCAACAGGGATCGCTCAATAAGAACGAAACGTGCGTCTCTCCTTTGCAAGGAGAACCTCTTTGAACAAGCAGAACATTGTATGTACGTTTCATACCATTGAGGTGTGGCGGTCGGCCATCCGTGGTCTACCTCACAGTAGTCGATCCGGAAGGTGCCTTTGCCGCAGAGACAAGGGCCTTGATATTCTATACTTCGATCTGTTCCCACAGTTCTACCTCCTTTTTCCCGGGGTAAGTATGTTTATACTGATCCGCGCAACACTCCAAAGATGGGTTTGAGCGCGACATAAGACACCTGCGAAAAAAGTGTCTTTATCATGCATGGGCATTTGGAGAAGGCGATGACATTAGCTTCGGGAATCCCCATTGCCGAGGCATTAGAGGTTAATTGGAATCGAGATGCCTCCAGAGATACCACGAGGCAACAGAGCGATACGGTTTCCACGCTTGCCCAACGCTTTGCAATTCGGCAGTGTCGCCATAGAGAAGCCGGGCGGCACGCTGCAAGCCAGCATCCCCTATCGCAAGTATGTCAGGGCGTCTAAGAGCGAAAATCAGGAACATTTGAGCCGTCCAGCGACCAACACCGGGCAACTGGGTTAAGACTGCGAGAACGTCATCGTCGGCCTGGTGGCGCAATGCGGGCAAGTTGAGTCGGCCATCGTTGACCCGTGTCGCGAGTTGGATGATGTATTTCGCTTTGGCCCTGGATAACCCAGCCTTGCGGAGTACCTCAAGAGGCGCGGCAAGAAAGCCGGACGGAGAGAAGGTCGGCACCACTTCTAGAACCCGTCGCTCAATGGTGTCAGCAGCCTTCGCAGAAAGCTGGTGACTGATGATAAAAGTTGCGAGCGCGTGGAAGGGGCGAAACTCCCGGTTCGCAAGCTGGCAGGTTCCATGCGTGGCCACGAGCTGGGCCATGACTTCGCAGGAGAGGCTTAAATGCCTTTCGGCTTCGCGCACGGCCTTGCCCGACAGGGTGCGGGGCTTGGGAGGGGCCATACTACCTCCAAGGTTACTCACCGCTTTCTGCGGCTTGCCGCAAAGCAAGGAAGGCTTCCTTGATGGTTTGGCTTACCGCGGAATCCGGTTCCTTCAACACTAAGGTTTGATAAGCATTGATGTAATCCAGCCTTAAGCGGTGAAACAAATGAAGGAAGTGTCGCACGAACCCTATGCAATCGAGAATAGCAATCTCAGTACCGTCCGTCTTTTCGTAGAACGTGGCCGCGTATTCGGCCACGAGAGGGTCGATGGCTTCCGTGGTAACAAACAGGTAATTGTGAATCCGCTTCGAGGCTTTGGCTATCTTGGCTGCTGCCGCGTCGATGTCATCCTGGGCGACGCGTTTCATCTTCATTTCGTAGGCTGTGACGACAGAATCATCCCCAACAAGGCAGATCTCGACATCACCCGATGAGCCGGTTTGCAGGTCAGCAGCGTTGTGGGGGTTCAACGGCAAGATGCTTTCAGCGAGCCGCGTCCCGGCTGCCTGGTAGGCCGCAGCCACAACAAGAACAGGCAGGCGGCTTGCGTGTCTGCATGCAAGGTGCTGGCTTATCAGGGCGACGATGGCCTCCGAGGACAAGGGTAAAGCACCTTCGGTTCGGTCCAAGGATGCGAGCAAAGAATTGATACGAGCCAGCTTCTCATCACGCAAGAGCAACAAGACGCGCACTGTTTCGACAAACAGCAGATCGGGGTCTATCCGTTGTTCGGCCACGTCTTCGAGCAGTTGAAGCGTCTTTTTGTAGAGATCACGCGGCCTGCCGACAAGCTCGCGGTCGGTAGTGAGGGGATGGTCAATGTTGCGCAGAGTTGGCGTGAGAAACGCCGTGGTGGGATTGACGGGTAAGCGGTGCTCGTTGATGAGTTTGGGCAGATGAGCTTCGTCGTAGGTGCGGCCAGAGAAGCTATCAGCACCGCCGATCTCGGTGTAAGGCTTGCGTGGATCGACATTCGGCTTATCCAGCTTCGCAAGTAGGCACGACATGAGGAGGCGCGCCCCGGAGCGATTACTCGTGCAACGACAGACATAATCAACCCGCTCCCTGATGATGGGGTCAGTGATGACGGTGGCGTTTAAGGTTGCGGCAGCGCGTTCATAGATGCGCTGAAGTATTTGGTCGGGGGTCATTGAAAGAGGCCTTTTTGTTCTTGTGGGTGATAGTTCGTCCATAGCCCTTCCTGCCTAGTGCCCTTAGTTGAATGAATGGTCTTGTCTGTACCCAACGTCTTGAACCAGCGCCCCGGCGGAAGTAGCTCCTCCATTAAAGGATGCTCGTAGCCAGACACAGCGACCATGCCTTTGCACTCATTGACGGCTTCCGCAAACTCCCGGTGCTGGCCCTCGTCCATCTCAAACCCGTAAGCCTTAGCGTCGCCGCGCGTGGCGTGCAGATAAGGCGGATCGCAATAGAAGAGAGTCTGGGGGGTGTCGTAGAGCGGGATTAGATCAACAGCGGGTCGGTTCTCGATCTGTACCCGGATTAGACGCTGCGCGATTTCATCAAGGGCATCCACGCCACCCAGCCAGCGGGAAACAACGCCAGACATACCGGCACGGCTGGTATCTCTGCAATTTGCCCAACGGCCAAGCGAGGCAGTTTGAGCAAGCCCGGTTCTAGTTTGACGCGCTTTGATATAAAAACGCCTTGCGCGTTCTAGCTCGGTAATGCGGACTGTGGATCCGTATATGGCTCGGTGATATTCCTCACGGGAAAAGGGCGTTAAGGCAATAGCTCGAATCAGTTCTTCATGTCGGTCACGTAACACGCGGAAGAAATTTACTACATCGCCGTCAATGTCGTTGTACGTCTCGACCGGGGATGCCTCCCGATTAAGCAACACGGCACCAGAACCGGCAAAGGGTTCGCAGTAGTGGTGACACTTCGGTAAGAGGGGCAACAGCCAATCAAGATGCGAGAACTTGCCGCCATACCAGCCAAACACGATGCGCCGTCTACCTCGCTTTCTCAAATAAACCAGATTGGTCTGTTCGTGCGAAGGGCGCTCGTCGAGATAGATGGGAGAAACGCGTCTGCCTTTTTTTCTTAACATCTTACAAGTTCCTCTGTGTCCGAATTTTGTTGCCTAACATGAAAAGCTCAGCGGCGCGGTTTTTGCGTCGGCTGCAGCGCCTTGTTAGCGGGGATGCCCAGACCCGCTTGCTGGAAAGACATCCTCTTTTAACAACGAGTATTATAGCTCGCAGACCGGTAGAAGTCAAGGAAAATGCTAGGAAATCTCGGATGATAGGCCGGTTCTGGCAAGTCCGCCAGAGGCGGGCAAGACCTAACAGAAGCGAAAGAACTTCTAGGCCTTGATGAGAAAATATAATATTAGGATAGAAAAATAGGTAAAGAGTGTTTATATTTTACCTGCCCCTCGGGTCCCCCGAACCCATCCCGCAGAATGCGGGACCAGATCAGGAGACCTGGCAGGCACAGACGTATGATCGCAACGCGGTCATCTTGAGAACTAATTAAGCAGGAGAGAATATGAGAAAGAAATCCGTCGTCATACTGTTGGTCGTTTTGCTGTTGTTTGTCCTTTCCTGCAACAATGATTCTGGGAAGGAAGGAGTTCCGGCCGGAGAGTATCAATACGTCGGAAGCGTCAATTCTAATAAGTATCACTACCCGGAGTGCAGGTGGGCCAAGAAGATAAAATCGCAAAACGAAATTTGGTTCAAAGACAAGGCAGATGCAAGGAAGCACGGCTATGTTCCCTGTAAGGTATGTAAGCCCTGAGCCTGCCCGCCTAAGGTGGGCAGGCCGGGCCACCCGCCGCTAAGCGTACTTTCTAAGCAAATGCAGCGTCCAAAGACCTGAAATAGATGAAGTTATCAACATGTATGGATCTCTCGTACGGAAATTGAGAATTTCTGGCAACCGGGACCAGTCGTGGGAAAGATGTAAAGACGTGATCGCAAGTGGTAGAACAAGAAACAATATCCATTGGAATTGACGATTGTAGCTACTGGTTATCTTATCCAGTTTAGGAAACTTGTTATTCGTCTCTGAGGGGAATAGGTCTTGTACCCTGAGTCGCAGTATTTGAGTAGCTATCGGCGCTATTCGTTCTCGAATGATAGATCCAAGCCTATGGATCTCTAGACCCTCACGCGTGTAGAATTGGAGGGCTAGTGCACCAGTAATCCAGAGGCTGACAAGCAATGGAGGAGTCAACTCGCGTGATGCTGCCTCTCTTCCTACGACTGCGATAACAGCAATGTAGGTAGCAAGCACAATCCTTTGCAGATTCGACCGACGGGCGATCTCGGCTTTTGTCGACTCAATATCAACACGGAGGAATTCCAGATGCTGCTGTTGATGATCACTGAGTTTGCTCATTGTTGGAAACTACCGGGTAATTAGCTTGTAGGTCAGGAGCCTCGTGCCCAAGATTTATGTTGGTGTCAGGTACTCAGGGCACCTGACCTACCTGCTGATTATAAGGATTAAGCTAACGAAAAAATCCTCCAGATAATGTGTTGCGAAAATCCGCTAAATCAGCTTAATCTGGTGTGAATTGGATCCCCGCTTACTCCACCAACTTCTTGAAATCCTCATCCTCCCAGAGATTCTTGAAATCCTCGTCTTCCTTCGCTTTTTCCTTGTATCCGGGTTCAAGCTCGATAGCTCTTTTCAGGCCCTCCAAGGACTCTTTCTTCTTATTCAACAGCGAGTAAGCGCAAGCCAGATTGTACCAAGCCGCTTCATGATCCAGCTTCAGTTCTATGACTGTCTTATATTTCTCTATAGCTTCCGCATGCTTGCTTGATTCGGCCAGATCTCTTCCCCAGGCAATATAGGCGTCTACATAGTTCGGGTCCAACTCAACCGCTTTCCGGTATTTCTCTATGGCTTCCTCACTTTTGCTTAAGTTTGCCAAACTAAAGCCACAACCGTAATGAGCGCGAGCGTGGTTCGGGTTCAGTTCTACTGCCTTCATATACTTCTCTAACGCCTCCTGGTGTCTATCCAGTTTTGACAGAGCGGCACCCCAGTTATAATAGCCAAGACCATAATCCGGCTTCAACGCTGCTGCCTTTTGGTATTTCTCTATCGCCTCGCCATACCTGCCTAGCCGGCCTAGTGCGATACCCCACATGGTGTAAACACGATGGTCTCGAGGATTGAGCCTGATAGCCTTTTTGCATTCCGCGATGGACTCATCATATTTCTTTTCTACGGAGTAATTGTAGGCCATTGTACGATAAACGCCTTCATCGAAGATTTTATCTAGTACCTTCTCATAACCCTCGATAGCCTCCCTCGAAGCCATTGTCACTAATTCAGAAACCTCCTTAGTGAAATCCGCCGGAATCTCCCTCTCCTGAGCTTTGAGGCGCTTCAAGATGATTTCAGTCTCCTCATCAACGTATTTTCGTTTTTCCTTCATTTCATCACATATTACTGCAATTTCCCTCTTGTATTCTCTGACTCTTTCTAACTCGTCTTCAAAGCTTTTCTTTAGCTCTGATTTGGTTTCCTTGTAGTCCGCTTTTATCTCTCGAATTCTAAAGTACCCAAAGATGCCGATTGCTACTGCGAGCAAGCTCACAAAGATGAGCACCAGATTCGAAATCGAAATGCTCCGGTTCGCACTTTCTATGGCTTTCTCGTAGCCGTTCTGCTTAACCCTCTCGAGTTCCAATTCCAGACTGTCAATTCGCGCTTCTATCTTCAGGGTGTGGTCGCTATTCTGAGGAGCATCTTTGGAAATGGTCTGTGAACCAACCAAGACCCAGGATAGAAGAATCGGAATCAAAGCCCAGACAAAAATAGATTTTCTCATAGGCCCTTCCAGTTAGAGTTCATAGTTCGGACAGGGGTAGGCCCCGTTCCTACGCCATCCCGTTCGCTCTCGCTTTCGTCATTCAGAGTGAATGATAGGCCTCTGGGGGCGGTTTGTCAACCGAGAAATGTTGCTTTTTGAAGCCGTCGAAATCCGCACAGCTGGTCAACGTACCGGAGGCTGCGCCCGCAGGGCAGAGCCTGACGGAACATGAAACCGCCTATCTCCCCCTTGTCAGGGGGACAAAAAGGCCGCCAATGCGTGTCTTTGTTACCACAAAGGCCAAATTCACAAGAACTTTGATGGTGAAAGCGACCGCTCCAGTATTAGTGAGGAGACGATTCTTTTTTGTATGCGCCGCCACCAGTTGCGGGGTAAGGGTACCCCGCAACAACAGCGATTCTTTTTTGTATACGCCGCCCCTTTAGGGAGGATAAGAATCATATGAACCATC